>JAISPO010000160.1 GCA_031274855.1 Zoogloeaceae bacterium
TTTTCAGGCCCAATCAGGCACAAGGCAAGCAACATGAAAACCGCACAGGAACTCCGCGCCGGCAACGTCATCATGGTCGGCAATGACCCGCTGGTCGTCCAGAAAGCCGAATACAACAAATCCGGCCGCAACGCCGCCGTCGTCAAGATGAAGCTGAAAAACCTGCTCACCGGCGGCAATTCGGAAACGGTTTACAAGGCCGACGACAAATTCGAACTGGTGATGCTCGAACGCAAGGAATGCACCTACTCCTACTTCGCCGATCCGATGTACGTTTTCATGGATACCGAGTACAACCAGTACGAAGTGGAAGCCGAAAACATGGGCGACGCCCTCAACTACCTTGAAGACGGCATGCCGATGGAAGTTGTCTTCTACGAAGGCCGCGCGATTTCCGCCGACATGCCCAACTCGGTCGTGCGCGAAGTGATTTACACCGAACCGGCCATCAAGGGCGACACCTCAGGCAAAGTCACCAAGCCCGCCAAGATCAACACCGGCTTTGAAATCCAGGTACCGATTTTCGTCGCCATCGGCGACAAAATCGAAATCGACACCCGTACCGGCGAGTACCGCAACCGCGTGAAATAACGCCGCCGTTAGGCGAGCGAGGCAATCGCTGCCACGCCCGTTTGATACAAATCGTTTTGCGCGAGCGTTTGCCAGCGCGGGGCGGGTTGCTGCGTGGGGATTAGGCGGGCAATTCGGGCGGCTCTGATTGGATCTGGTTGCGGCTGCCAGTGTTCGAGTAGCGTGGCGACGGATTCGGGGGCGTTGCAGACAGGGAGCATGTCGCATCCTGCTGTCCATGCGGCGTTGGCGCGGTCGAGGATGTTACCGGCGACTGCTGCGCCTTCCATCGACAGGTCATCGCTGAAAATGACGCCATCGAAGCCGATTTGCTGGCGGAGCAGCGAAATCCATGTAGGCGAGAATCCGGCGGGTTTGTCGTCGACTTGCGGGTAAATCACATGCGCGGGCATGACGGCATCGAGGCGGAGTTTCCGGTAGGGCAGCATGTCGAGCGCAAGCGCGGATAAGTCGCGTTCGTCGATGGGAATTGCTACATGGGAATCCGCCTGCACCCAGCCGTGCCCGGGGAAGTGTTTGCCGCAGCAGGCCATGCCGGCTTCGCGCATGCCTTCGATCAAAGCGCCGGCCAGGGCAATGACGGCTTTGGGATCGGCATGGAAGGCCCGATTGCCGATGATGCCGCTGCGTTCCCAATCCAAATCGAGGTCGGGCGCGAAGGAGAAGTCGACGCCCGATGCGCGTAATTCGGCAGCGAGAACATAGCCTGTTGCCCGCGCTGCTTCGGTGGCCGCATCGGGGGATTTGTCCCACCATGCGCCGAAATCGCGCATCGCGGGCAGCCGCGTGAAGCCTTCCCGGAAACGCTGAACCCGCCCGCCTTCGTGATCGACGGCAATCAGCAGAGAGGGTTTGCGCAGCGCGTGAATTTCCGCGCACAGGGCTTGCAGTTGATCGTGCGACTGGTAATTGCGGCTGAACAGAATAATGCCGCCGGTCAGCGGATGGCACAGGCGTTCGCGGTCGAGCGCCGATAGTTCCGTACCGGCTATGTCTATCATCAGCGGGCCGTATTCGCTCATTGCTGTTGCTCCACCACGGCAAAGGCCAGGGCGCAATCGTGTTCATCGCTGATCGAAAGATGAGACGTCAAGCTCCGCACTCTCAGGTAGTTCGTCAATTCCGGCGCGAATTTGAAATAGGGTTTGCCAAGCTCGTTGTGCGCAATGCTTATCGCATTGAACGTTACCGGAGCGCGAATGCCGGTGCCCAGCGCCTTCGCCAGGGCTTCCTTGGCGGCAAAACGCTTGGCCAGAAAACGCGCAGGCTCTGCGGCTGCGCGGCATTCATCGTATTCTTCCGGCGCGAGAATCCGCTCCAGCGCCCGTTCGCCGTGGCGTTCCCACAGTTGAGCCATGCGGGCAATCGCCACGATGTCGGTGCCGATGCCGAAGATCATGGAGTGCGTGGCGAGGCTGCCGCCTCGCGCATCAGGCGTTTCATTTCGGCGACGGCTTCGCGCATTCCGACCATGACGGCGCGGCTGACAATGGCGTGGCCGATGTGCAGTTCCCGAATGCCGGACATTTGCGCAATCGGCTGGACGTTGTAATAGGTCAGCGCGTGACCGGCGTTGAAACGCATGCCGAGATCGCGGATGGCGCGGCCCGCCACGCGAATTTTCTCAAGCTCAATGCTGGCCGCGGGGCTTTCCGCGTCGCGGCCATGCGCGAAAAACGCATGGGCATAGGGGCCGGTGTGAATCTCGCAGACGCGGGCGCCGATACGCGCCGCCGCTTCGATTTGCCGCAATTCGGCGTCGATGAAAACGCTGCTGACGATACCGGCTTCGGACAGACGGGCAACAACCGCTTTCAGTTTTTGCTCTTGTCCGGCAACATCAAGGCCGCCTTCAGTGGTGATTTCGTGACGCCCTTCTGGAACCAGCATGGCCATCTGCGGCTTGATGCGGCAAGCGATGCCGGTCATTTCCTCCGTGGCCGCCATTTCCAGATTGAGCTTGATATGCGTGAGTTCGCCCAGACGCTGCACATCGTGATCCTGAATGTGCCGCCTGTCCTCGCGCAAATGCACCGTGATACCGTCCGCCCCGCCCAGATGGGCTTCGACAGCCGCCCACACCGGATCGGGTTCCCAGGTGCGGCGAGCCTGCCGGAGGGTGGCAACGTGGTCGATATTGACGCCCAGTTCGATCATAGTTCCTGCAACTCCACAAAAACACGCCGCGATTGCAGCGTTTGATTTCCGAGATAGTACGACATCAGTTGGCGCATCAGCAGTTTGCTTTCAGTCAGGGTGCGCGGATCGCTGTAGTCGTCCGCCGCCAGATCGAGCAGCGTTTTGCCGGAAACTGCCGGCCCAAACGATACGCCACTTGCTTCAACAATGCCGCGTTCCATCTGGTATTCGTATTGTCCGTCGGGCCGTATGTTTGCGCCGGAACCGGCTTCGCGGTCGAGAACGAGGCCATAGCCCAGTTCTCGCAACAGCGATTTTTCGAAACGGCGCAGTTCGACGGTTTCGCTGGCGCCTTTGGCAAGCGCGGCCAGCGTTTCCGCATAGGCGTTGAAAAGCGCGGGATGCGCGTCCTCGCGCGGCAGCAGCTTGAGCAGAAGTTCATTGAGGTAATAGCCGAGCAAAAGGCTGTGGCCCTGCAAGGGCAGCAGACCGCCGACCCATTCGGCTTTCGCCAGCGTTTTGACTTCGCCGCCGCCGAACCAGCCAAGCTCCAGCGGCTGAAACCCAAGCAGTACGCCGCGCAATGCCGAGCGTGGCCGCCGCGCGCCGCGGGCGAGCAAGGCCAAGCGGCCGTGGTCACGCGCGAAAACTTCCAATACCAGACTGGTTTCTGAAAACGGATGGGCGTGCAACAGAAAGGCCGCAGCGCCGTCGATTCGCTGGCGCTGCCCGCTCATTCGTAACCGAGGCTCTTGAGCGCCCGCTCGTTATCGGCCCAACCGCTTTTGACCTTGACCCAGGTTTCGAGCCAGACCTTGCCGCCGAACAGCGTTTCCATTTCCTTGCGGGCATCGCTCGATATCCGCTTGAGGTGTTCGCCGCCTTTGCCGATGACAATGGCTTTGTGCGCGGGTTTGTCGACAACCACGGCGGCGTAGATGCGGCGCAAAGCGCCCTCCTGCTCGAACTTTTCGATCTCGACCGTCATGCCATAGGGCAATTCTTCGCCGAGATTGCGGAACAGTTTTTCGCGCAGCATTTCCGCCGCGAGAAAACGCTCGGAGCGGTCGGTAATGTCATCGGCCCCGAAAACCGGCGGAGCTTCGGGCAGGAAGCGGGACGCGACCTTGAGCAGCTCGTCGAGGTTGTGACCCTTTTCGGCGCTGATCGGCACAACAGCCGCGAAGGGGAATTCTTCAGCGGCCTTCTGGATGAAAGGCAGTACCGTGTCGCGCTCGGCCAGCCGGTCGATTTTGTTGACGATCAGAACAGCGGGACGGTCTTTCGGCAGCAGGGAAATCAACTCCTTCTCGCCGCTGCCCCAGCGCCCTGCTTCGACCATCAGGAGCACGGCATCGACCTCGGCAAGCGCCTGTGTAATGCTCCGGTTCATCATCCGGTTGAGCGCGTTGCGATGTTGAGTCTGAAAGCCCGGCGTGTCGACAAAAATGAACTGGCAGGCATCCGTGGTAAGGACGCCGTGAATGCGATGGCGCGTCGTTTGCGCCTTGCGCGAGGTGATGCTGACCTTCGCGCCAATCAGGCGATTGAGCAAGGTGGACTTGCCGACATTGGGACGGCCAACGATGGCAAGATAACCGGTGTGAAAAGCTGCTGTATTCATGTTCAAGCCATTTGCTGAATGGCCGATTTCGCGGCGGCCTGCTCGGCGTGGCGGCGGCTGCTGCCTTTGCCTACGGTGTTGATTGACAGCGCGGGAATCGCGCATTCAATCTCGAATTCCTGATTGTGCAGTTCGCCGCGGGTTGCCAGCAGGTTGTACTGCGGTAAGGGCAGCTTGCGCGCTTGCAGCAGCTCCTGCAATTCGGTCTTGGCGTCTTTGCCGGAAACCTTCGGGTCCAGTTCCGCCAACAAGGGCTGATAGAGTTTCTCGATCACACGCCGCGCTTCAGCAAAACCGGCATCGAGATAGATCGCGCCGAAAACGGCTTCCAGCGCATCGGCCAGAATCGAGGGACGGCGAAAGCCGCCGCTTTTCAACTCGCCCTCGCCCAAGCGCAGGGCGTCGCCAAGTTCGAGGTTTTGGGCAATTTCCGCCAGCGTGTCCTGCTTGACCAGATTGGCGCGCTGCCGCGACAAATCACCTTCGCGCAGGGCGGCGAATTTCTCGTACAGAGCGGTTGCAATCACGCAACTGAGGACGGAATCGCCGAGAAATTCAAGCCGCTCATTATGCGGCGAACCGAAGCTGCGATGCGTCAACGCCTGCAACAGCAGCTTGGGTTGGACGAAAGGATGGTCGAGCGCCTTTTCCAGACTATCCTGCTTCATTAGTGTTTTGTCGAAGTCCGATATCGGTAGTCGATCACCAAACTGACTGGGCCAAACAGGTGAGTCTCCCTGCGATAGTCAAAGGAAAGAACCACGCGATTGCCACTATGGGCGATCTGGATATCGCCGGGTTTGACGGCGCTGATATCGTCGATGCTCGCGCGCCGCTGGTAGGCAGCGCGGATGCCTTCCGCCGAGATTTCTTTCGTGGCCGGATCCTGAACTATCGCATTGAGATTGGCGACAATCTTCTGATATTCCACCGCATCGGGAATCAGTTTCACCGCCAATATCACAAGCAGGATGATGATGATACCGGTCAACAACATGCCGGTAAGGGTAATCCCTTGCTGGTAAGTTCTGGTCGCGTTACGCATTCCGCACTCCTTATTCGAATGAGCCAATACGCTTCAAATCCCCGAAATTAAACCAGATAAAGAAGGCTTTGCCGACAATATTTTCATCGGGAACGAAGCCCCAGTAGCGGCTGTCCTCCGAGTTGTCGCGGTTGTCGCCCATCATGAAATACTGACCGGCCGGAATCTCGCAAGAGAAGCCCTCACTATTGTATTGGCATTTTTCGCGCTGGGGATAGCCCTGAATCCTGCTCGGGTTGGCATACGGCGGCGCTTCGTTGATCAGCAGAACATCATGTTCGACATTGCCGAGGGTTTCGAGAAAACGCGGCGTGTAATAGAACTTTTTCTCGTCGATATAGCTGCCGTTCGGCTGCATGGGCATCGGCTGGCCGTTGATCGTCAGGCGCTTGTTGAGATATTCAATCTTGTCGCCGGGCAAGCCGATAACCCGCTTGATGTAATTGAGACTTGGATCCGGCGGAAAACGGAACACCATCACGTCGCCGCGCTGCGGCGAACCGGCCTCGATTACCTTCTTGTTGATGACCGGAAGACGGATTCCGTAAGTGTATTTGTTGACCAGAATGAAATCGCCTGTGAGCAGGGTCGGCATCATCGACTCAGAGGGGATTCTGAACGGTTCGACCAGAAACGACCTGAGCAAAAAGACAATCAGGATGACCGGAAAGAAACCGGCGCCCCATTCGACCCAGAACGGATCTTTCGCCCGCGCCGCGCGCTTGGGGCGGAACACATAGCGGTCGGCGATCCATAAAACGCCGGTGACGATGGTTAATACGAACAGGATCAGGGCAAAGTCCATTTAGTCCACTCTCAGTACTGCCAAAAAGGCATCTTGGGGAATTTCCACGCGGCCGACCTGCTTCATGCGCTTCTTGCCGGCCTTCTGCTTTTCCAGCAGTTTTTTCTTGCGCGTAATGTCGCCGCCGTAACACTTGGCGAGTACGTCCTTACGCATGGCCTTGACGTTTTCGCGGGCGACAATGGTAGTGCCGATGGCCGCCTGAATGGCGACATCGTACATCTGCCTCGGAATCAGGCTGCGCATTTTGGCGGCCAGCTCACGGCCGCGGTAGGCCGCATTGGCGCGATGCACGATTACCGA
>JAISPO010000022.1 GCA_031274855.1 Zoogloeaceae bacterium
AAGGTCAGGCGTTTGAGTTGGAGTTGTTCGGTGAGGGTGAAGGAGATGCGGTCGCGCCAGGTGAGGGCGAGGCGGGTGGCAGCTTTGCCGTTGGTGATGTGGCGGGTGATTTCGTCGCCGTCGAGCGGGTGACGGACGTAGCGGACGACAGCTTTTTCTTCGCCGGCGGCACGCAGTTCGCAGTCGCGGTCAATGGTGAATCCGGCGGGGGCTTCTTGATTGGCGAGCCAGCCGGTCATGGCGGTGCCCGGGGCGCTGCATGTGCGGAAGAGTTTGAGCGGCAGGTCGGCGAGGGTTGCTTTGAGGTGTTCGAGAACTTCTTCGGCTTTGGCCGGGCTGGCGGCGTCGACAATCAGCCAGCGGTTGATGGGGTCGATCCACGCATAGATGAGTTTGCGCGTGACCAGCGCCCGCGGGAGTAGTTCGGCGGTGACTTGTTCGCGCATGTCGCGGGCTTGGGCGCGGCCGGGTTTGAAGCCTTGTTTGATTTCGAGTTCGGCGAGCCGCGCTTGTGTGTATTGCCGGATGACGCTGCCCGGCAGGAGTTTATGTTCGAGGCCGAGCGCGATGAGCCATTGACGGTTGGCGCAGATGAGCAGTTCGCCTTCGTTGCCGCGCGGCGGCACCCAGCCGCGCGATTGCATGTCGAAGCCGCCGCAGGGTTGAAAGGCAGACTGGGCGAGCTTTTCGGCGAAACGGCTGGCGTCGGAATTCCAGTCTTCGCTCAGACGGTAAATTTGCAGGTTGCGGAACCACATGTTGAATATCCTGACGGCGCATCAATGAAAAAGGCCCGCTTGTGGCGGGCCTTCGGATCGGGATAGTCCCCGGATTACTTCTTCTTGGCGAGCTTCTTGCCGGCAACAGCGGCTTTGAAAGCGGCGCCAGCGGTAAAGCGCGGCACGGTGGTCGCGGCGATCTTCAGCTTCTCGCCGGTCTTGGGATTGACACCGGTGCGAGCAGCACGCTTGCTGGACTTGAAGGTGCCGAAACCAACCAGGGTGACGGTGTCGCCCTTGGAAACGGCCTTGACGACAGCGCCAATCATTGACGAGAGCGCCTTCTCGGCAGCGGCTTTGCTAATGGCGGCTTCCTTGGCGGCAACTTCGATCAGTTCGGACTTATTCACGCGGGTACCTCCTGGTAGTTGATCGGTAGTGATAAATACAGGCATACAGCCGAGCTGATTGTACTGCTCTTTAAATCGGCTTCAAGCCCTTTTGCAAGCGGATGTGCAAATTTTTTTCATTCGCGCCGCAACATCCTTTTTTATGCGCTGGCCGTAGCGCGGGCACTATCGCTACAATCAACCCCTTGAAAATCACGATGCCCGCAGCCTTGAGGTAGAACCGCTATGCCGCCGCCTTCCGAACCCACGCTCGCCGCCCTGCCCAATCCTTTTCTGCGCTATTTCGCGGCGACCCGCCCCGCTTTCCTGTCGGTGACTTTCGCCGGCGTGCTGCTCGGCTTGGCCAGCAGCGCCCATGCCGGCATCACGCTCGACCCGCTCACGGCCACGGTCACCCTGTTTTTCGCGCTGGTCACCCATGCCGGCGCCAATGTTATCAACGACTACTACGATGGTCTTTCCGGCTGTGACGCCGCCAACACCAGCCGCGTCTTCCCTTTCACCGGCGGCAGCCGCTTCATTCAAAACAATGTCATTTCGCAACGCGCCATCGGCCTGTTCGGCTACAGCCTGCTGGCCACCGTGATTCCGGCGGGACTTTGGCTGACCGTGGTCAGCGCCCCGGGGCTGATCTGGATCGGCCTCGCGGGCCTGTTGGCGGGCTGGGCGTATTCCGCGCCGCCGTTCAAGCTGCAAAGCCGCCAACTGGGCGAATTCGGCATCACCGCCGGTTGGCTGCTGATTGTGGTCGGCGCTGATGTTGTGCAGCGCCACAGTTTCGATTTCGCCCCTGTCGCCGCCGGTCTGGGCTTTGCGCTGCTGGTCGCCAATGTGCTCTACATCAACCAGTTTCCTGACATCGCCGCCGACGCCCGCGCCGGTAAGCGCACGGTAGTCGTCCACATGGGGCCTGACGGCGCGCGTTACGGTTACGCCTTGATCGCCCTGCTCTGCTACGGCTGGGTCATCGCCATGCTCGCCAGCGGGCATTTGCCCGCGCTGGCCGCGGTTTCGCTGCTCGGCGCAGCGCCCAGTTTCGCCGCCCTGCGCATCCTGTGGCGTCATGCCGATCATCCTGTCCAGCTCGCGCCTGCCATCAAACTGACGATACTCGCCGCCTTGGTGCACGGCCTGCTGCTGGCCGGTACATTGGCGCTGGATCGCTACCTCGCCCGCTAAAGCCCGTCCAGCCTGTAGAATTCGCGCTGCAACGCACCAACCCGTGTACCGCCCATGACCCGCATTTTCATCTACGACTCCACGCTCCGCGACGGCGCTCAAGCGCAAGGCATTTCCTATTCGGTCGAGGATAAACTGAAAATTGTCGAACGCCTCGACGCGCTCGGCATTACCCATATTGAAGCCGGTAACCCCGGCTCCAACCCCAAAGACCTCGAATTTTTCACCCGCGCCGCCAGCCTCAAGCTGCGCCACGCGCGCATCATCGCCTTCGGCGCGACGCGCAAAGTCGGCCAACCGGCGGCGGCTGACGCCAATTTGCAATCCCTGCTCAATGCCGGTACGGACACCGTCGCCATCTTCGGCAAGAGTTGGGATTATCAAGTCACCGCCATCCTGCGCACCACGCTGGACGAGAATCTCGCCATGATCGGCGACACGCTCCGCCACCTCAAGCAGCGCGGCAAGGAAGTGGTGTACGACGCCGAACACTTTTTCGACGGCTACAAGGCCAACGCCGATTACGCCATGCAAACGCTGACCGCCGCCGCCGAAGCGGGGGCCGACGCGCTGGTGCTGTGCGATACCAACGGCGGCAGCTTCCCCGACGAAATTTTCGACATCACCCGCGCTGTCTGCGCGCGCTTCCCCAACATCGCCGTCGGCATTCATTGCCACAACGACAGCGAAATGGCGGTCGCCAATTCCATCCGCGCCGTGCAGGCGGGCGCGACGCAGGTGCAAGGCACCATCAACGGCCTCGGCGAGCGTTGCGGCAATGCCAACCTGTGCTCCATCATCCCCAATCTGCAACTCAAGCTCGGCTACGAGTGCATTCCCGCCGAGGCCCTGCGCCATCTGACTTCAGCGGCCCGCTCGATCAGCGAAATCGCCAACATCCTGCTCAACGACAAAGCGCCCTATGTCGGTGGTCATGCCTTCGCGCACAAAGGCGGGATGCACATCGACGCCGTGGTCAAAAATCCGGTTTCCTACGAACACATCAACCCCGAACTGGTCGGCAACAACCGCCGCGTGCTGATGTCGGAAGTCGCGGGGCGCAGCACCATTCTGGCCCGCATCAACGCCGTCGATCCCGATCTCACCAAGGATTCCCCCGAGACGCGCCGCATTATCGACAAGCTCAAAGAGCTGGAGAGCGAGGGCTACCAGTTCGAGGCTGCCGAAAGTTCCTTCGAGCTGGTGGTGCGCAAAATGCTGGGCCGCTACAAACCTTTCTTTGAACTCGTCGAGTTCAAAGTCATCGTCGGCGAACCCTGCGAGAATGACGTGAACTCCTCGTGCATCATCAAAGTGCGCGTCGGCACGCAGGAAGTGCTCACCGTCGCCGAGGGCGTCGGCCCCGTCAACGCGCTGGACAAGGCCGCCCGCAAGGCGCTCGAACGCCTCTACCCCGCGCTCGGCGAAATCCGCCTGACCGACTACAAAGTACGCGTACTCGATTCCGACCACGCCTCCGCCGCCAAAGTGCGCGTGCTGGTCGAATCCACCGATGGCCACACCAGTTGGACAACCATCGGCGTCTCCGCCGACATTATCAACGCCTCCTGGCAGGCGCTGGTCGACGCGATGGAATACAAACTGGTGCGGGATCAGGAAGCCCGCGCGTGATCGCCTGACAGATCAAGCAGAAAACAAAATCGAAGGAGAACCCAACATGACTGGCAGCACGCTTTACGACAAACTTTGGGCAGCCCATGTCGTCCGCGAAGAAGCGGACGGCACTTGCCTGCTCTACATCGACCGCCATCTGGTGCATGAAGTGACCAGCCCGCAAGCCTTCGAGGGATTGCGTCTGGCTAAACGCAAGGCGTGGCGCAGCGATTCGATTGTGGCCAACCCCGATCACAACACGCCGACCGACCACTGGGACGAGGGCATCAAAGACCCCATCTCGCGCTTGCAGGTGGAAACGCTGGACGCCAACATCAAGGATTTCGGCGCGTTGGCCTACTTTCCGTTCAAGCACGCCAATCAGGGCATCATCCATGTGATCGGGCCGGAGAACGGCGCGACGCTGCCGGGCATGACGGTGGTTTGCGGCGATAGCCACACTTCGACGCATGGCGCGTTTGGCGCGTTGGCGCACGGCATCGGCACCTCGGAAGTCGAGCATGTGATGGCGACGCAAACGCTGGTCGCCAAGAAATCGAAGCGCATGTTGGTGAAAGTGGAAGGTCAGCTCGGCAAGGGCGTGACCGCCAAGGATGTGGCGCTGGCGATCATCGGCAAGATCGGCACGGCGGGCGGCACGGGCTACGCCATCGAGTTCGGCGGCGCGGCGATTCGCGGCCTTTCCGTCGAGGGCCGCATGACGCTGTGCAATCTGGCGATTGAAGCGGGCGCGCGCGCCGGTCTGGTCGCGCCGGATGAAAAAACTTTTGCCTACCTCAAGGGCAAGCCCTTCGCGCCCACGGACGCGCAATGGGACAAGGCCGTCGCTTACTGGCAAACGCTGACGTCGGATAGCGATGCCGAATTCGATGCGGTGATTGAATTCGACGCCGCCAAAATCGAGCCGCAAGTCACCTGGGGCACCTCGCCGGAACAGGTGTTGCCCATCGGCGCGAAAGTGCCGAACCCGGCCAAAGAGAAAGACGCCATCAAGCGCGGCGGCATTGAGCGCGCGCTCAAATATATGGGCCTGACCGCCGATACGCCGATTAACGAAATCAAGGTGGACAAAGTGTTCATCGGCTCCTGTACCAACTCGCGCATCGAAGATTTGCGCGCCGCCGCCGCAGTTGCCAAAGGCCGCCAAAAAGCCGCGAGCGTCAAGCAGGTGCTGGTCGTGCCAGGATCGGGCATCGTCAAGCGTCAAGCCGAAGCCGAAGGGCTGGACAAAATTTTCATCGCCGCCGGTTTCGAGTGGCGCGAACCCGGCTGCTCGATGTGTCTGGCGATGAACGCCGACCGCCTCTCCGCCGGTGAACGCTGCGCCTCCACCAGCAACCGCAACTTCGAAGGACGGCAAGGCGCCGGTGGCCGCACGCATTTGGTCAGCCCGGAAATGGCCGTCGCTGCTGCCATTACCGGCCACTTCGTCGACATCCGCAAACCGTTTTAAGCGAGCTTACCCATGAAACCCTTTACCCATCTTGACGGCCTCGTCTGCCCGCTCGACCGCGCCAATGTCGACACTGACGCCATCATCCCCAAGCAATTTCTGAAGTCCATCAAGCGTTCGGGCTTCGGCCCCTATCTCTTTGACGAATGGCGCTACGCCGATTTCGGCGAGCCGGATATGGACTGCGCCAACAGGCCGCTGAAAAAAGACTTTGTCCTCAACCAGAAACGTTATCAAGGCGCGCAAATTCTGCTCGCCCGCGACAACTTCGGCTGCGGCTCCAGCCGCGAGCACGCGCCGTGGGCCATTGAGGACTACGGATTTCGCGTCATCATCGCGCCCTCGTTCGCCGACATCTTCTTTTCCAACTGCTACAAGAACGGCGTCCTGCCGATCGTGGCGTCGAGCGCAATCGTCGACCAGTTATTCCGCGAATGCGCGGCGCAGCCGGACTACAAACTGCGCGTCGACCTCGAAACTCAAACCGTGCGCAACCCCATCGGCGAATGGTTCAGCTTCGACATCACCCCCCACCGCAAACACTGCCTTCTCCACGGTCTGGACGAAATCGGCCTGACCCTGCAACACGCGGA
>JAISPO010000075.1 GCA_031274855.1 Zoogloeaceae bacterium
ACCGCCGGTTTTTTGTCGGGATCCAGCGGCTGCATGAGGTCGACTTCGACCTTGTACGGCCCGCTTCCCATCGCGCAGATATCTTCATCGACGTTTTCCCGCTCCGAGACGAAGTTGCCCGTGACCGTCAGCCCGAACATATCGACCCACAGAGTGCGCAGCCTGTCCTTGGACGGGCCGCCGATGGCAATTTGCTGAATACCGAGAATTTTGAACGGACGCTGAGACATGAGGCTTTCCTTTCATGGTGATCGCAACATTTTAGCCCTGCGCCACCAGCCGCCGGAGAAAACATCAATGACCGGACGCTGCCTTGTACGCCGCCTGAACAGCGCGGACAAGGGAGGGATGCAAGACGCCCAGCTTGGGCGTTTGGCCATGGGGCGCGGCGGGAGGCACGGCGAAATACTCGGTGCTGTAAGGCAAAATCACGGTTTGTTTGAGATTGAATTTGGTGTCGTAGCTCAATCCGGCGGCGGCAAAGGCTGCGGGATTACCGGCGCGCAGAATCGAAAACTCGCCGCGATACAGCGTCATGACGCGCTGACTGGTGCCGTAAGCGACCCGCACCGACAGCGCGTCGCCTTCCTGAAAAACAGTGAGGATCAGCGCGGGGCGCGGTTTTGGCCGAGGGTGGATACCGTCGGGGAAATGGCACCAGACGATATCGCCCGCCGCAGGCAGGATTTGCCACAGATCACTCAAGCGGTTTCCTCGCCGATCAGGCTCGATAGCGCCACCCGATTTTTACTGCGTTGCGGGTGGCTTCTTTTGAGTTGCTGCATCTGTGCCGCCGTCAGCGGGCCATCATCGGCCTCGTATTGCGGCAGTACCTTGACGGCAAATTCGCGCAAGGCAAAGTGGATTGCCTGCGTTTCATCGACTCCAAGGTATGCCGCCAGCCGCCGCGTGGTTTTGCGGGTAACGCCGCTCATGCTGTCGACAGCACGGTAGCGGAAGGGAATCTGGTTTGATGTGGGAACCGGCATGTAAAAACTCCTTAGATATCTTTATGATACCTGAAGCAGCGCATCCCTGTCATCATTTCCGTTCCCGCCGCAACCCCAGCCAGATCAGGGCGCGGATGAGGAATTCTGGCACGGCGCTGAAGATGTAGATTGTGACGATGGCGTGGGCGATGGCTGTCCACAGAAACAGCGTTGGGATGGTACCGCCCGATCCGAGAAAAGCCATCGCGGCCAGCGCGCCGGTCACCATGAACAGGGCGTTGAGGATGTTGTTGGCGGCAATGACACGCGCGCGGCAGGCTGCGTCGCTGCGCTGCTGGATGAGCGCGTAAAGCGGCACACAGTAGAGGCCTCCAAAGCCGCTGAGCATCAGGAGGTCGAACAGGATGCGCCATGTGTTGCCCTGCTGGAGCAGTTCAATGAGAGTCAGCGTCATGCCGTCGGGTTGCGCGGGCGCGGCCAAGGCAAAATCAATGCCGAAGATGACCATGCCGAGCGCGCCGATGGGCACCAACCCGGGCTCAACCGGCTTGCCGCGACGATGCGTGAGTTTGTCGCACAGCAATGACCCCGCGCCGATGCCAATGCAAAACACGGCCAGCAACAGCGTGACCATGCTTTCGTTGCCGCCGAGCACAGTCTTGGTATAGACCGGAAATTGCGCCAGCAGCAGCGCGCCATAAAGCCAGAACCACGAGATGGCCAGGATGGACTGGAAGACGCTGCGTTCCTCCCGCGCGTAGCCGATGCAGCGCCAAGCCTCAGTTAACGGGTTAAAGGCGATTTTCAGTTCCGGCACAGGCGCGGGCGCGGCGGGGATATGCCAACTGGCCCAGAAGCCGCTCACAGCCACCATGAAGCAGAGGCCGACGATCCAGATGATGCCGCCTTCCATGCCTGCCAGCAGACCGCCGCCGAGCGTGCCCAGCAAAATGGCGATGAAGGTGCCGGCTTCGACGAGCGCGTTACCGGCGACAAGTTCCTGAGTACGCAAATGCTGCGGCAGGATGGCGTATTTGATCGGGCCGAACAGGGTGGAATGCAAGCCGAGCAGGAACAGCGCCGTCAGCAGCGCCATCAGGTTGTGCGACCAGAACCCGAGCGCCGCAATCAGAATGATGACGATTTCCAGCGCCTTGACCCAGCGTGCCAGCCGCGCCTTGTCGAATTTGTCGGCCAGTTGTCCGGCCGTGGATGAGAAAAGGAAAAACGGCAGCATGAACAAACCCGCCGCGAGATTGGTCAGCACTCCGGGCGGCATCGTCGTCCATGCGGCGGCGCTGAAAGCCAGCAACACGACCAGCGAATTCTTGTAGGCGTTATCGTTGAACGCGCCGAGAAATTGCGTGACGAACAGCGGCAGGAAACGGCGCTGGCGCAGCAGGTCGAACTGGGAATGCTTGTCTGTTTCGATGGCGGGTTTCATGTTGGCAGAGGTTCAAAAAACTTGCGGGTCTCAAAAACCGTGGCAGGAAAAGTTTTGCCTTGCCAGGACAGCAAACGCTTCAACGCGAAGTCGAAATACAGCGGGTTATATTCGCGCAGCGTTTCCAGCGTAGCGACGGTTTCTCGCGGCAACAGACCGGCGGCGGCAAGTGCGGCGGGCGAAATGATGGGCAGAATGCCCGGCAGCGGATAGTCGGAACCGTTGAGCAGCCGCCCATGCCAGTCTTCGCGGATCAGCAGGGCTTTGATGACCCTGTGCTCGTGGTTGCGCAGCACGATGGCGGAAATATCGCCGCGCAGATTTTCCCGCCATTCGGGACGATCCATCAGGCGGGCGAATAGCGCGAAACTGGTTTGCCGCGTGCCGGGTTTATCCAGATCATCATCGGTGCCATCGCTCGCGCAATGCGCGACGACCACGCGCACACCTGCATCCAGCGCCCGCCGCAATCTGAGCGGATTGCCGAAATATTCCAGCTTGCTCGTCACAGTCGCTTTTTCCGCGCCGCAGTGCGTGATGAGCGGAAGTTTGAGGCGGGCGAGCGCGGCGAAAAAAGCGTCGCAGCGGGGCGACGCGGGGTCGATGTTCTGGGCAGCGGGCAGCCACTTGACGGCCTTCGCGCCGCCCGCTGCCGCGGCTTGCAACTGGTCGACGGCATCGGGACGGCAGGGATGAATCGAAGCGGCCCACTCGAATACATCGGGATGCGCCGCCGCAACTTTACGGGCATAGCCGTTAGGCACATGGAAAGTACTTTTCTCTGGAACGGGCGTGCCGGTTTCGTCGCAAAACCAGTCGAAAGCGAACAGCAGCGTCTTGAAACCGGCGGGCATGTTTTGCGCCAGCATGGCCAGACGGCTCACATAATTCTCATCGACCGTGCCGCTGGCTGCCGGACTGCAACTCGCGTTGAGGTAGAACAGGCGCTGGATGTTGAGCAGCGGATGCCACGGGCTGGTCAGCATGGGGCCGACCACGAGGCCGTTGTTGCTATCGCCCATGCCTGTCAGGTGCACATGGCAATCCCAGATTTGGGCGGGATCAAGCCCTGCCCAGATGCGAGCCAGCAGGGGAGTTTTCGCAAAGTCGCCAAGCGCAGGATCGCGGCAGGGATTTTTCAGCACGGGCTTGCCGATGGTCAGCCCGAAAAGCGCGGCCAAAAAATCACGGCGCTGACGCAGTAGTGGGGGCTCGTTTATTTTGCTAGCCGGTTTCATGGGTCCGCGTCAGGCTGTTTCAGCCATGCGCTTGAGCGTGACGTAATCGGTTTTGCCGGTACCCAGTAGCGGCAGTTGATCAATGCGCACGATCTTGCGCGGCACAGCCAGCTCGGGCAGGCCGAGATGATGCGCCGCCTCTTGCAGCGCGGCGCGATTCAGCGCGGCATCGGTGGTGAACAGTACCAGCGCCTCGCCCTTGCCGGGGTCGGGCTGGCTGCTGGCGGCGTGCTGCGCGGTGGGCGCGGCGGTTTGCGCCAGCCTTTCCACCGCTTCCAAGCTGACCATTTCACCCGCCACTTTGGCAAAACGCTTGACCCGCCCGATGATGCGCACGAAGCCGTCTTCATCGACATCAACGATATCGCCGGTTTCGTACCAGCCCGCGCCGATGTCCGAAGCCGGCGCTTGCAGCTCGCCGGGCCTGTCCGCTTTCAGATAGCCGCTCATCACATTGGGGCCGCGTACATGCAGCAGGCCGCCGCGCTCGATACCGGGCACGGCTTGCAGGCGGTGTTCAATGCCGGGCAGGAATTGCCCGACGGTGCCGCTACAGTAGGCCATCGGTGTATTGACAGCGATGACCGGCGCGGTTTCCGTCGCGCCATAGCCTTCGAGGATCCGAATGCCGAATTTTTCGAACCACTGCTCGCGCACGGCAGGCGCGAGTTTTTCCGCGCCGGCGACGACGTAGCGCAACCGGTAAAAATCGTAGGGGTGGGCAAAACGCGCGTAGTTGCCGAGGAAGGTGCTGGTGCCGAACAGGGCCGTGCAGCCGCGGTCGTAAGCCAATTCGGGAATGACGCGGTAATGCAGGGGCGAGGGGTAGAGAAAGAGGTTCGCCCCGATGAGCAGCGGCAGCAGCGTGCCTGCCGTCAACCCGAAGCAGTGGAAGATGGGCAGGACGTTGAGAATGCGGTCATCGGTCGAAATGTCGATAATGGCGCGTATCTGCGCGATGTTGGCCAGAAGCGCCCGATGCGATAGCACCACGCCCTTGGGTTTGCCTTCGGAGCCGGAAGTGAATAGCACTACAGCGGCATCCTCGGTCGACGTCTTGTCCTCGACCCAGCGCGGAAAGCGCGAGCCCCAGCACAGCCACCATAGCTTGTCGGCCAGCGTAATCTGGCCGCGCAAATCTTCCAGATAAACGATGCGCTCAATGCCTTGCAGCGCGGCGATTTTGTCGGCGAGCTTGGCCTGTTCGACAAAAGCGCGCGAAGTAATCACCATGCGAACTCTCGCTGCCGTACAAGCCGCCTGCATGCCATCGACGCCGGCGGTGTAATTGAGCATCGCCGGCACGCGCCGCAATACCGTCAATCCGAGCAGCAGGCCGAGCGTCGGCGCGAGATTGGGCAGCAGCAGGCCGACGCGCTCATCGGGGCGCGTCATGCGCCCCGTCACGCGCCCGAGCATCAGCGCCATTTTGAGCAAATCCTGATAGCTGTATTCGACCTGCTTGATATCCTCCAGCACGCGGCGCTTGCGCCCGTGCTGTTCCATCGCGTCGCACAGCGCGCCATAGAGCGTGCCGGAAACCGGCCGCGCCAGCGCCATCTCCTGCATCACGCGGCGCAACATCTCGCCCGCCTTGCGGTGACGCGCCTGAGCAGTCGGCGCTTTGGGCATGGGCAGCGTCGTCACCGGCAGCACGGTGATAGTGATGCGCGGAAACAACTCGCGCGGCTTATTGCGCATGCGTGAAAAATAACTGCGCGACGGGCCGTCCAGACGCACCGGCAGCAACGTTGCGCCGGTCTTGGCTGCCACGAAAGCGGGGCCTTCGTACACCTTCATCAAACTGCCGGTCGAAGTGATGCGGCCTTCCGGAAAAATCACAACCGGACGGCCCGACTCGACCAAGCGGATCACCTGTTTCATCGCCATCGGATTGCCGGGATCGACCGTCAAGTAATCAGCCACCGCGCCGATAACCCAACGCCACAGCGTCCGCCTGATGATTTCGGTATGTATCACGAACACCGGATTGC
>JAISPO010000079.1 GCA_031274855.1 Zoogloeaceae bacterium
GTGGCGCGGACACGCGCCGGCGGAAATGTTCATGATGGTCGTGGCGCTGGCGGCGTCGGCGATTCCCGAAGGGCTGCCGGCCATCATGACGGTCACGCTGGCGCTGGGCGTGCAGCGCATGGCCAGCCGCAATGCCATCGTGCGCCGCTTGCCGGCCGTCGAGGCGCTTGGCTCGGTCACGATCATTTGTTCCGACAAAACCGGCACGCTGACCCGCAACGAAATGACCGTGCAGCGCGTGGTGTGCGCCGGTCACGCTTTTGATATTGGCGGCGTGGGTTACGCGCCGGTGGGCGATGTGAGCATTGATGGCCGTGTCATTGATTGCAGCCGCTATCCGGCATTGGCGCTGGCGATACGCGCGGGCGTCTTGTGCAACGATGCCCGTATGCGCGAGGAGGACGGCTTGTGGCGCGTCGAAGGCGACCCGACCGAGGGCGCATTGCTGGTACTCGGCGGCAAGACCGGCTTCAGCCAACACGAGGCCTGGCCGCGGCTCGACGCGATTCCGTTCGAGTCTCAGCATCGCTTCATGGCGACTTACCATCGGGATGGCGAGGACGCGCCCTGGCTGTTCGTCAAAGGCGCGCCGGAACGCGTTATCGAAATGTGCGGGAAGCAGATGGGCGACGATGGCGAGCAGGCCATTGATGTCGACTACTGGCGGCGCATGGCGACCGATACCGCCGCGCAAGGCTTGCGCCTGCTGGCGCTGGCCTGCAAGCGAGCCGCGCCGATGGGCGCTCAGTTCGGCTTTGCCGATGCCGAGTCCGGCTATGTGCTGCTGGCGCTGGTGGGCATCATCGACCCGCCGCGCGCCGAAGCGATCAAGGCCGTTGCGGAATGTCATCGCGCTGGAATCCGCGTCAAAATGATTACCGGCGACCATGCCGAAACCGCGCGCGCCATCGGCGCTCAGCTTGACATTGGCGTCGGCAAACCCGCCATCACCGGCGCTGAAGTCGCGGTGATGGACGATGCCACGCTGCGCAGCGTGGCGCTGGATGTCGATGTGTTCGCGCGCGCCAGCCCGGAGCACAAGCTGCGTTTGGTGCAAGCCTTGCAGGAAGGCGGTCAGGTTGTGGCGATGACCGGCGACGGCGTGAACGACGCGCCCGCGCTCAAGCGTGCCGATGTCGGCGTGGCGATGGGCATGAAAGGCACCGAGGCCGCCAAGGAAGCCTCGGACATGGTGCTGGCCGATGACAACTTTGCCACCATCGCGGCGGCGGTGCGCGAAGGGCGGGCGGTTTACGACAACCTCAAAAAGTTCATCCTGTTCATGCTGCCCACCAACGGCGGCGAGGCGCTGGTCGTGATCGCCGCGATTCTGTTTCAATTACCGCTGCCGCTGACGCCCGCGCAGGTGCTCTGGATCAACATGGTCACATCGAGCACGCTGGGGCTGGCGCTCGCCTTCGAGCCTGCGGAGCGGGGCATCATGGGCCGCCGTCCGCGGCCACCCGGCGAAGCCCTGCTGTCGGGGTTTTTCATTTGGCGTGTGCTGATGATGTCGGTGCTGATGATGACCGGCGCGTTGGGCCTTTTCCTGTGGGAATTGCAAGACGGCACCAGTCTCGAAACCGCGCGCACCATGGCAGTCAATGCCGTGGTTGCCGCCGAAATGTTTTATCTCGTCAACAGCCGTTTCATTCTCGCGCCGGCCTTGAGCGTGAAAGGTTTGACCGGTAACCGCTTCGTGCTGCTGGCAGTGGCGGCCTGTCTTTTATTGCAAATCGCTTACACTCATATGCCGGTGTTCCAGACCCTGTTCGGCGCCACTAATCTCAGTCCGCTGGAATGGGCCAAGGTACTGGGCGCCGGTTTGATGATCTTTACCGTTGCCGAACTGGAAAAATTCGTCATTCGCCATACCCCGCTGGCTGCCCGCTTGAACGGTTGACGAGACAAGGAGATTGCCATGACTGCCGCCCCTACTATTCACGCTGTGCCTCAACACATTTTGCTGGCGACCGACTTGGGCGCGAGATGCGACAGAGCCATGGATCGGGCCGCCCAACTCGCCGATGAATGGAATGCCGGACTGACTGCGCTCAATGTATTCGACCCCTCGGCCTTGCCCGATCAAGTGCTGGCCTGGGCGAGCGGCGCCGGTGAGGACAAGCTCCTCGACATGGCGCGGCGTCAGCTTGCCAGTGATCTCAAATCTGTTCAGGTGGATGCGCAGTTGCGCGTTGATCGTGGCGGCGATACCGCTGAGGCGATTCAACGCGCCGCTGCCGAAACACAATCGGGCTTGGTCGTAACCGGCGTTTCCCGCAACGAAACCTTGGGGCAGTTTTTGCTCGGCTCAACCGTTGAGACACTGGCGCGTTCACTGGTTCAACCGCTGCTGGTCGTACACAACCGCGTACATGAACCCTACCGGAAAATTGTAGTTGCCACCGACTTCTCCGAACCATCACGCCGTGCGCTGGAAACCGCTGCGCGTTATTTCCCGTCACGCGATCTGATCGTCTATCACGCCCAAGTTCCGATGCTGACCGGCTCGACCGATGCGGGAACATCGACGGATAGCGCCGAGGCCGAGTGCGCCCGCTTCCTGTCGGCGACAACGCTTCCCGCTGGCGCGAAGCACAGGACACTAGTCGAATCGGGAAACGTCGAAGTAACGCTGCCCCATTTCGTCCGCAAACACGAAATCGACCTCGTCGTCATCGGCAACATTGGCCGCAGCGGCATCATGAGCCTGCTACTGGGCAGCACCGCCGCCAAACTGCTCGACTGGCTGCCCTGCGACACCCTGCTCGTACCTAACCGGTAGGCCGGATCAGCGGGCGAATAAAAATAAGGCCGTCAAATCCGCTGCCGCGCTCTGGCGATGGCGGCTTTGACTTGCGCAGGCGCGGTGCCGCCGATGTGGTCGCGGGCGGCGAGTGAACCGGCGATGGTGAGGACAGCAGAAACATCGTCGCCGATCAGCGGGGAGAATTGGCGCAGTTCCGCGAGCGGCAGATCGGCGAGGTCGCAGCCTTTGCTTTCGGCGGCGCGGACGGCGCGGGCGACGGCTTCGTGGGCGTCGCGGAAGGG
>JAISPO010000092.1 GCA_031274855.1 Zoogloeaceae bacterium
ATGTCTGACAGCATCAACCAAACCCGTCGTACTTTCATGAAGATCGGTGGCATGGCCGTGGCCATGATTCCTGTTGCTGCCTTTGCTGCCAAGAACGACGCCATGCGCGCCGCCATGAAGTATGTCGACAAGAGCGCCGACCCGGCCAAGCTCTGCTCGAACTGCATGCACTTCAAGCCGGGCACTCCGCTGGGCGGTTGCGCCCTGTTCCCGGGCGACACCGAAGTGCAGGCGAATGGCTTCTGTACCGCCTGGGCCAAGAAGCCCTAATTTCAAGCTACAGGACAGCGCAAGAGGGAACCGGTCATGCCGGTTCCCTTTTGTTTTTTGGGGCATCTGCAATAATTGCGGGCAATTCCCATTGAGGATGCCGTCATGGCCCGACTGACCAAGATCACCACCCGTACCGGCGATACCGGCACCACCGGCCTTGCCGACGGCTCGCGCGTCAGCAAGAGCGCGCCGCGCATTGCCGCGCTCGGCGATGTCGACGAATTGAACTCCCTGCTCGGCGTCATTCTCAGCGAAGACCTGCCGCCGCCGGTACGCGATCTGCTCATTGCCATCCAGCACGATCTGTTCGATCTGGGCGGCGAGTTGGCGGTGCCCGGCGCCAGCTTTTTGCGGGACGCGCAACTGCTGTTCATCGAGGCGGCGATTGAGCGCCATAACAGCGAACTCGGCCCGCTCAAGGAATTCATTCTGCCCGGCGGCACGCGCGCGGCAGCTTTGGCTCATCTGGCCCGCACCGTCTGCCGCCGCGCCGAGCGTTCGCTCGTGTCGCTAGGCGCGGACGAAGCGGTGTCGGCAACCGCGCGTAAATACCTCAATCGTCTGTCCGATCTGCTGTTCGTATTGGGCCGTTGGCTCAATAAAGCAGCCGGTGGCGACGACCTGCTCTGGCAGCGCAAGGCCTGATCCGCCGGTCGAAAAGATCGTTTCGTTATACTTTCGGCTTCTGGAGGAAGTGGGTTTGAAGTTGTTTGCCTATTTGTTTGCCGGTCGATTTCGGATCGTCTCGGCAGTTCTTGCCGCTTATCTGATTTTCAACGCGCTGATCCGGCTTGGGCTGTTGATATTCAATGGCGACTGGACGCTGCTGACTCCGGCAACGCTGTTGCCGGTCTTCGCCGCCGGTTTCCTTTTCGACCTCGCGGCTGCCTGCTGGTGGCTGCCGCTCTATGCGCTGCTCGCCGCCTTCTGGCCCGACCGCTGGCGCGTGCCGCTGCTCGCGGTATCGGTCGTTTTGTCGGCGCTGACATTTTTCGCTTGGTCGTTCGTCGGGGTTGCCGAGTTTGTTTTCTGGAACGAGTTTTCCTCGCGCTTCAACTTTATCGCCGTCGACTATCTCATCTACACCCGTGAAGTAATCGGCAACATCCGCGAGTCCTATGACTTGCGGCCGATGTTCGCCGGTATCGGCGTCATGGCGCTGCTCATGCTGGTATTCGCATGGCGTTTTCTCCGGCAGGCCGCCGCGCCGGCGGGTATGCCTTTACGCGCCCGTCTGGGCCGGCTGGCGATTTTTCTGTTGCTGCCGGCGCTTTCGTTCTTCGTTGTGGATGCCCGCTACAAGGAATTCAGCCATCACGCGCAGGCAACGCAACTGGCCGGTAATGGTCATTACGAGTTCTGGCACGCCTTCCGCACCAACGAAATTGATTACACCCGCTTCTACCGCACCGAAGCGCCGGAACAGGCCTATCGCGTGCTGCGCGCCGAACTCGAACGCGGCGGCCCTCAGCATTTCATCGCCGAGTCGCCGCTGGCGGTCGAGCGCGATGTTGCCGGACGCGGGCCGGAACGTCATCTCAATGTCGTTCTGATTACCGTCGAAAGCCTATCGGCGGAATTCCTCGGCGTTTTCGGCAATCAGGAGAATCTGACACCCAATCTCGACCGTCTGGCTGAACAGGGCATGTTGTTCACGCAGCTTTACGCAACCGGCACCCGCACTGTGCGCGGCCTTGAAGCGGTGGCGCTGTCCATCCCGCCGACGCCGGGCAATTCCATCGTCAAGCGACCGAACAACGATGGCTTCCGCGCCCTTGGCGCCGTGTTTGCCGAGCGCGGCTACGAGCCGCTCTACATCTACGGCGGCTACGGTTATTTCGACAACATGAACGCCTTTTTCAGCGGCAATGGTTATACGGTCATCGACCGCACGGCCATCCCCAAAGAGGCGATCCACATGGAAAACATCTGGGGCGTCGCCGACGAGGATTTATTCACACTGGCGCTCGGCGAACTCGATCAGCGCGCTGCGGAAAACCGGCGCTTTTTCGCCCACATTATGACCACCTCCAATCACCGCCCCTACACCTATCCCGATAATCGCATCGACATTCCCTCGGGCACCGGACGGGAAGGCGCGGTCAAATACACCGACTGGGCCATCGGCGACTTCATAGAGCGGGCGCGAGCCAAGCCGTGGTTTGCCAACACGGTTTTCGTCATCCTCGCCGACCACACCGCGTCCGGCCGGGGTAAAACCGATCTGCCGGTCGAACAGTTCAAAATTCCAATGATTTTCTACTCGCCCGGCAACATCGCCCCCGCGAAGATCGAGACGCTGGCTTCCCAGATTGATGTCGGCCCAACGCTGCTGGCCCAACTCAACTTCAGCTACCGGTCGCGTTTCTTCGGCCACGACATCATCACCGAAGGCCCCCGCCATCAGCGGGCCTTCCTCGCCAACTATCAGACCGTCGGCTATTTTGAAGACAACATGCTCATCGAACTGCGCCCGCAGCAGCGCTGGCGTCTGGTCGATCCCGTCAGCGGTGAGGAACTGCCCGCCAGCGAGCGCGGCCAGCAGTTGCTCAGCGAAGCCATCAGCTATTACCAAAGCGCCGCAGAAGCTTTCCGGTCCGGCATCCTGCGCCAGCCGTAACAAGCCGTAACACTTGAAGCCCCCGCTTTAATGATTGCCTAAGCCATCGCTAAGGGAAAATTAAGTCATGGTCGCCATACTCACAGCCGTAAACCCACTCGCCTCAGGAGTCGACCATGCAACGTTTCTTCCCCATTCTTCTGCTTGCCGCGTGCTGCGTCGCGCAGGCAGAAACGCCAATCAGGATTGAGAACGCCTACGCCGCGGCGCAGAGCGGCGATTTCAAGGCATCGGCAACGCGCGGCGCGGAGTTCTTTACCCGCAAGTTCGGCGTGTCTGACAAGATGCCTGCCTGTTCCACCTGCCATACCACTGATCCGGCGCAGACCGGCCAACACGCGATCACCGGCAAACCGATCAAGCCGCTAACGCCCGCCGCCAACCCGGATCGC
>JAISPO010000099.1 GCA_031274855.1 Zoogloeaceae bacterium
AACGGAGTTGCGCAAAATTCTCGGCGACCGCAAGGAACTGACCAAGCTGGTCGTCAAGGAAATCACCGAGGACGCCAAAAAATTCGGCGACGACCGCCGCACGCTGATCGAAGCCGAAATCGCCACCGCGCCCGCCGAGGTCGTGATTCCCGATGAGCCGGTCACAGTCATCGTCTCGCAAAACGGCTGGGTACGCGCCCGCCAAGGGCATGGCATAGCCCCGGACAGCATTTCCTACAAGGCCGGCGACTTCCCCTTCCTGATCGCTGAATCGCGCACCGTCTGGCCGCTGGTCATTCTCGACACAAAGGGGCGCGCCTACAGCGTGCGCGTCGCCGACCTGCCCGGGGGCCGCGGCGACGGCGTCCCGCTCGCCACGCTGATCGAATTCCAGGAAGGCGGCAAACTCGCACAGGCGCTCACCGATGCCCCTGAAGCGCAATACCTGTTCGCCGGTACCGGCGGCTACGGCTTCATCGCCAGCATCGCCGACCTGATCTCGCGGCAACGCGCCGGCAAAGCCTTCCTCACCCTCGACCCCGGCGAAAAGCCCATCACACCCGCCAAAGCAGACGGCGGCAATACGCTCGCCGCCATCTCTCAAACAGGCCGCCTGCTGCTATTCCCGCTCGCGGAAATGAAAGTCATGGCTAAAGGCCGCGGCCTGATGATCCTCGACCTCGCCCCCAAAGACGAACTAACCGCCATCGCCATCAACGACGGCAAAACGCTAATCGTCTCAGGCACAGGACGCGGCGGCAAAGCAACGCAATGGAAAGCATCAGGCGCCGACCTCGCCGCCTACCTCAGCCGCCGCGCCCGCAAAGGCCACGTCATTCCGGCGAAGTTGAAACCGTCTGGGATGGAAGGCAGGTAGACTGCCAGCTTTGAAAGCGGCAGGATGTGGATTAGGTTGCCCAGTTTTCCAGCATTAAACCGGCTGACTTGTACACCTCGAAATCCGCCAGATTATTGGTCACCAAGATCACGCCAAGGGCTAAGGCATGAGCGGCGATCATCCGGTCAAAGCTGCTTTTTCTGTTCGGAAATTGCTGCGAAAGCTGCCCGAAAATAATGCCCGCATCCGTACCAAAGGCTTGCGGCATCAGCCTTCCCAACAGCTCCATGATTTCATTTTTATTATTGTGGGTATCCATGCCACAGCACAGTTCAGCCCATGTGATTGAGCTTATGGAAACTTCGCCGGGTTTGCATTTTGCAAATTTTTGAATTACGGAGTCGGGCCGCTGATTCATCAAATAAATGCACATATTGGTATCGAGCAGATACTTGAGCCTTACCATGTCCGCTCAACCTCGATGAATTCGGGCCGTTTGTGATTGTGGTTTTTACCGATTTTTGCAAACAGGCCAGGAAGGCTTTCCAGAGATTCCGCCTGCGCTTCGACGATGATCCTGCTCCCCTCGCGGATAACGACCAGTTCCGTTTTATTCGGAAACGCCATGCTCATGGGAATCCGCACGGCAGGCGAATTGCCCGCCATGAATTGCCGTGTTTTGAAGATTTGCTGCATGGCCCCCTCCGTAATAACACTGCGTTATTACATCATGGCATGACACCTATGTCAAGGCTATGCCTTGAATCAGTGCTGCCCGTTGAGAATGCGGGCTTTGCTTTGTGCTTCGGCTTTGTTGATGGCCGTCATTTGACGGCCGAAGGCTTCGCGCTCGGCAACGCTGCGTTTGGTCGCCTCAATGCTCTTGATGCAGCGCCAGCGCTTGCCACCTTTGGTGTCGATCTGGCGCATTTCTTCGCGCGGATGATAGGTTCGACAGTGGTAGCAGTACAGGGTATCGGCCATGATTCGTACGAAACTCTCTGATGACTCCAGAACACCACCGTTGCGGCGGTCTCCCCACTTTTTTTGTATTGATTGGCGCGCCCGGCAGGATTCGAACCCACGACCCCCTGGTTCGTAGCCAGGTACTCTATCCAACTGAGCTACGGGCGCCCGATAAAGCGAACTATTATACAGGCTTTCCGCCCGTTTTGTCGCGCCTTTGATGCAATGTTATTGGCGGAGAAGGAGGGATTCGAACCCTCGATACAGGTTTTGCCCGTATGCTCCCTTAGCAGGGGAGTGCCTTCGACCACTCGGCCACTTCTCCGGAAGGTGCGCGATGATACCCGTTCCGCGCACCTTGGGTCAAACTCAGGCTGTCACCTGATCCAAACCGAAAGTGCTGTGCAGCACGCGCACGGCAAGTTCCAGATACTTTTCGTCGACGACGACGGAAATTTTGATCTCCGATGTGGAGATCATCTGGATGTTGATGCCTTCCTCGGCCAGCGCGCGGAACATCTTGCTGGCGATGCCCGGATGGGAACGCATGCCGACGCCGACGGCCGAGACTTTGCAAATCGTATTGTCGCCCTCGATGGCGCGCGCGCCGATGTGCGGACGAATTTGTTCTTCGAGAATTTTTTTGGCGCGCGCGAATTCGCCGCGCGGCACGGTGAAGGAGAAATCAGTGGTACCGTCATGGCCGACGTTCTGGATAATCATGTCGACGTCGATATTGGCATCGGCAATCGGGCCGAGAATCTGATAGGCAATGCCAGGACGATCAGGGACGCCCAGCACGGTCAGCTTGGCTTCGTCGCGGTTAAAAGCGATGCCGGAAATGATCGGTTGTTCCATCTTGGTGTCTTCCTCCAAAGTAATCAGCGTGCCGTCGGTTTCCTGCCCCTCTGCCTCGAAACTGGAAAGCACGCGCAATTTGACCTTGTATTTGCCGGCGAATTCTACCGAGCGAATTTGCAGTACCTTGGAGCCGAGGCTGGCCATTTCCAGCATTTCCTCGAAGGTGACGCGCTCGAGCTTGCGGGCATGCGGCACGATGCGCGGATCGGTCGTGTAAACGCCGTCCACATCCGTGTAAATCTGGCATTCGTCGGCCTTGAGCGCCGCAGCCAGCGCGACGCCGGAGGTATCGGAACCGCCCCGCCCCAGCGTCGTGATGTTGCCGTCCTGATCGACGCCCTGAAAACCGGCGACGATGACAACGGTATCGTTGTCGAGATCGCGGCGCATCGCGGCTTCCTCGATGTCGAGAATGCGCGCTTTGGTGAACACGCTGTCGGTCAGAATCTTGACCTGTCCGCCGGTATAGCTTTTGGCCTTGATGCCGAGGTCTTTCAGCGCCATCGCCAGCAGGGCAATCGTGACCTGCTCGCCGGTGGAGACCATGACATCGAGTTCGCGCGGATCGGGCTGCGGCGAAACATCCTTGGCCAGCGCGATCAGGCGGTTGGTTTCGCCGCTCATGGCCGAAACCACGACCACCAACTGATGACCCTGCGCCTTCCAGCGCGCGACGCGCCTGGCTACATTGCGGATGCGATCCGGCGCTCCCATGGAGGTGCCGCCGTACTTCTGGACGATAAGTGCCATGACTGATGCTGTGCCGGGTCAATCGGAAAAGGAAAGCCGGTCATTATAGCCGGTTGCCGCCTTGATCGCCATGCCGTCGGCCCGCCGGAATTGCTCAGCGCGGATTCGGAGCATCAAGGGCTGACAATCACCGTCAACCCTTTTTGCCTGAGCCTGTCCGCGACGCCGTTCAGCCAATCGGCAGGCGCGGAAGTCAAGCGCCCCGCCTCCGGCTGCGCCGATGGCCGCGCCAATCCGTAGAGATACACGCCGCGCAGACAATCGCGGTGATTCGCCAGAAAGTCGATCAAGGCGGCCAGTTCCGCTTCGTCAGGCAGCTTGCCATCCAGCGCGAACAGGCAGGTTTGCGCCCAGGTTGCGCACAGGCCGGCGCAGGTACGCAGGCGTCGCGCGACACTCGCCGGTTTGACGCGGCTGCTGTTGGTACGGGCGATACCGGCTTCCGTCGCCGCGTCGATTTTGAACCAGACTTCGCCACCGGCCTCGCCAAGCGCCGCAATGCCTGCTTGCGCGTTGCGCCGGTCAAGCAGGCTGCCGTTGGTAATCAGGCGCAGCTTCACCGATGCCGTCAGTTGCCGATTCGCCAGCGCCTGCGCGGCAATCGCCACCGCTTGTGGAAATTCGGCGGCGCTGGTCGGCTCACCGTTGCCGGAAAAAGCAATGTCGATCAGCCGCCGCGCCTCCTCAGGTACACGGCGAGCCATGAAATCGCCAACGAGTATGGCGTCGAGCATTTCGTCCAACTCATTCGCCAGACGCGGCAGGTCGATAGGCGGCGGCCCGCCACGCTTGAGATCAACCACCTGACAGTAAATGCAGCGCCAGTTGCAGGCATTGTTCGGATTGAGATTGATGCCGACCGAGACGCCGCCCGCGCGGCGCGAAACAACCGGATAGACATACATCATTCCGGCGCAGGCACGCGAATGATCGTCGACTGAAAGGCGTCCTGAAAAGATGGGCATGGCGAGCGCGGCTATAATGGAAACCATCTCAGCTTACCATTGATCCCATGCAGATCACTCGCCGCCTCGAATTCGACGCCGGCCACCGCATCCCCGACCACCAAAGCCAGTGCCGCCACCTGCACGGTCACCGCTACGCCCTCGAAATCACGCTCGCCGGTACCGTGCTCGATGCCGCCGGTAACCCGGAAAACGGCATGGTGATGGACTTTTCGCGCATTAAGGCGCTGGCGCAGCAACACCTCGTCGACGTCTGGGATCACGCTTTTCTCGCCTACCGGGGCGACACGGCGGTCGTCCAAATGCTGGCCGCCCTCCCCGGTCATAAGACTGTCCTGCTCAATGCCGTGCCGACTGCGGAAAATCTCGCGCAGATCGCTTTCGAAACCCTCGATCCCCTGTACCAAGCGAACTACGGCAACCAGCTACGCCTTGAGCGCGTGCGCCTGTACGAAACACCGAATTGTTGGGCCGACGCCATCCGCAGGTAAAATCCCCGTCAAGGAAGCGTGGCCGAGTGGTTTAAGGCACCGGTCTTGAAAACCGGCGACAGGAAACTGTCCGTGAGTTCGAATCTCACCGCTTCCGCCAGAAATGAAACAGCCCCGAGCGGGGCTGTTTTTACTTGGACGCATCGAATGCTGCGTCAAGCAATCTGCACATGAATATGCTTGCCAAGCACGTTAGCGGCAGCCTCGATCTGGTCAAGCTTTGAGGCGTGGCGCAGGTCGAACAGGCGGTCGACTTGCGGCATGTGCCAACCCAAGCGGCGAGCAAGTTCGGCCTTTTTCATCCCCTGTTCAGTCATGGCCTGATACACCCCAAGCTTCGCGCATTCCAGCGCAGAGGGGCGCACGGTTTTTTGACCTCTCCGAGGCTTGCTGGCAACAGGCAAAGGCTTGCGCTGATCCACGTAGAACGACAGGCCGGTTTCCAGCGCATCAATCGCTTGCAGCAACGCTTCCTCTTCATCCGCACCAAAGGTGATGGCCTCAGGCACATCCGCAAAGGTGACAAGCACGGTATCGTTATCGTCAGGGGTCAGGGTCACAGGGTATTCGAACATTCCAATCACTCCTTACTTCAAACCAAGCTGACGCTTGATGGTCGCTTCCAGCCCTTTGCCAAGCTCTTGCGTGCCGTGCATGGGCAGCGCGGACTGCTTGCCATTCAGGAACACCTTGAGATGCGACCCTCTGCCTTGTACAAAGGTCGCGCCCAGTTGTTCCAGCCACTTCTTCATCTGCTTGGAGTTCACGGGGCACAATATAACAGATGTGTTGTGTTACAGCGCGATAAAGTGTTCCCGATAGTACTTGAGCTCGTCGATGGACTCATAAATATCCGCCAGCGCCTCGTGGCGGGATTTTTTCTCGAAGCCTTTGGCGGTGGCAGGCTTCCAGCGTTTGCAGAGTTCTTTCAGCGTCGAGACGTCGAGGTTGCGGTAGTGGAAATAGCGCTCCAACTCCGGCATCCAGCGAGCCATGAAGCGGCGATCCTGACAAATCGAATTGCCGCACATGGGCGACTTGTCCGCGGGAACATGCTGCTTGAGGAATTCGAGGCATTGGCGCTCGGCCTCGGCCTCGGTCAGCGTTGAGGCCTTCACCCTGTCGATGAGACCGGATTTGCCATGCGTCTTCTGATTCCATTCATCCATGCCGCCGAGCACGGCATTGTCCTGATGAATGGCCCAAACGGCGCTTTCGGCCACCACATCGAGTTCGTTATTGGTAATCACCACAGCCATTTCGATAATCCGGTCCGAATCGGGGTTCAAACCGGTCATTTCCATGTCGAGCCAGATAAGCGCATTGGGGTCTTGTGCCATAATTTTTCTTTCTGCAAAAGCCGCATGTTCTCACAGATCATCCTGCCCCATGAGTTCCACGACAATCTTTTCCTGTGTTTTCCTGTTCGCCCTGACAGTCAGCAGCGGCATCCGCGTCTGGCTGGCGCTGCGGCAATATCGCCATGTCGCCGCGCACCGCGAGGCCGTGCCTGCCGAATTCGCCACCAGTATTCCGCTCGCCGATCACCGCAAGGCCGCTGACTACACGCAGGCACGCATTCGCGTTGCGCTCGCCGCGCTCGCTGCCGATGTTCTCCTGCTGCTGCTTCTGACACTCGGCGGCCTGCTCGATTGGCTGGATCGCGCATGGTTCGCCGTCCTCGGCGAACGGGCGCAACTGTACGGCCTGGCGCTGTTCGCCAGCGTCGGCATCATCGCGTTTCTGGCCGATCTGCCTTTCACGCTTTACCGGACTTTCGTTGTCGAAGCCCGCTTCGGCTTCAACAAAATGACCTGGCGCACAGCTTTAGTCGATCTCGCCAAACAAACCGCGCTGACCATTATCATCGGCGCGCCGCTGCTCTGGGCGGTGCTCTGGGTGATGGCGGCAATGGGCGAACGCTGGTGGCTATACGTCTGGCTGCTCTGGCTTACTTTCAATCTGCTGATGATGCTGCTCTACCCGACGCTGATCGCGCCGCTTTTCAACAAATTTTCGCCCCTGCCCGATGGCGAGTTGAAATCCCGCATCAACGGCTTGCTCGCCCGCTGCAACTTCACCGCTTCCGGCCTGTTCGTCATGGATGGCTCGCGCCGTTCCGCTCATGGCAACGCCTATTTCACCGGACTGGGCCGCGCCAAACGCATCGTCTTTTTCGACACGCTGATCGACAAACTGAACCCGCCCGAAGTCGAAGCCGTGCTCGCTCACGAACTCGGCCACTTCAAGCATCGCCACGTCTGGAAACGCATCGCCATGCTGGCGGCGATGAGCCTCGCCCTGTTATGGGCGCTCGGCCAGATCATCAACGCAACATGGTTCTATCAAGGGCTGGGCATCGCCGCGCCCAGTACCGCGATGGCTTTGCTGCTGTTCTCGCAAGTGCTGCCGGTATTCCTGTTTCCCGCCACGCCGCTTGCCGCGCTGCTCTCGCGCCGCCACGAATATGAGGCCGACGCCTACGCCAGCCGCCACGCCAGCGCCGCCGACCTGATATCCGCGCTGGTCTGCATGTACCGCGACAACGCGGCGACACTCACGCCCGACCCGCTGCATTCCCTGTTCTACGATTCGCACCCGCCCGCCAGCCTGCGCATCGCCCACCTGCGCGGCATCACATCTTGAACATCGAAGGCATCATCATCGCCGCCCACGGGCGGCACTACGAAGTCGAAACCGCCGACGGTCGACGCTGGCAGGCTGTGCCACGCGGCAAACGCAGCGACTACGCCTGCGGCGACCGCGTCACCATCGAACCCGCCAACGCCGATCAAGCCCGCATCCTCGCGCACGCCCCCCGCGCATCCCTGCTCTATCGCAGCGACCAATGGAAACAAAAACTGATTGCCGCCAATGTCGACCAGATCGTTTTCGTCACCGCCGTCGAACCCGCGTTCAGCGACGAACTCATCTCGCGGGCGCTGGCCGCCGCCGAGCATGAAGGCATACGCGCCATCATCGTCCTCAATAAATCCGACCTCGCGGACAACCTGCCAGCGGCGCGCGCCCAACTCGCGCCTTTTCACGCCATCGGCTACCCCATCGTCGAACTATCGGCACAGCGCGATGCCACCCCGCTACGCGCATGGCTGGCAGGCCGCCTCTCCGTCCTCGTCGGCCAATCCGGCATGGGCAAATCCACCCTGATTAACGGCCTCATCCCCGAAGCCGCCGCCGCCACGCGCGAAATCTCCACCGCGCTCGACTCCGGCAAACACACCACCACCCACGCCACCCGCTACCGGCTTGACGCCGCGTCCAGCATCATCGACAGCCCCGGACTGCAAGAATTCGGCCTCGCCCACCTCACCTTCGGCCAAATCGAATGGGCCTTCCCCGAATTCCGCCCCGCGCTCGGCCAGTGCCGCTTCCACGACTGCCACCACAACGCCGAACCCGGCTGCGCCATCAAAACCATGCTCG
>JAISPO010000135.1 GCA_031274855.1 Zoogloeaceae bacterium
AGCTGCCCGCCAACTGGACGGAACACGCCAAGCAAGTCCTTGCCGCCATCAATGAGAAGGGCGAAACCGTCGCCACCCGCAAAGCCAGCCAGATCGCCATTAACGCGCTCGCCCCTGCGCTGCCGGAATTTCTCGGTGGCTCGGCGGACTTGACCGGCTCCAACCTGACCAACTGGACGGGCTGCCAGCACGTCTCGGGCAAAACGGCGGGCAACTACATTTCCTACGGCGTGCGCGAGTTCGGCATGGCGCACATCATGAACGGCATGGCGCTACACGGCGGCCTGCTGCCTTTTGGCGGCACCTTCCTGATGTTCTCGGAATATGCCCGCAACGCGCTACGCATGTCGGCGCTGATGAAGCAGCGCGTGATTTATGTGTTCACGCACGACTCCATCGGTCTCGGCGAGGACGGCCCGACGCACCAGCCGGTCGAGCAAATCGCCACCCTGCGCCTGATCCCGAACATGGATGTCTGGCGGCCATGCGACGCGGTTGAAACCATGACCGCATGGATACACGCGGTCGAAAAACGCACCGGCCCGACTTCGCTGGCGCTGTCCCGCCAGAATCTGCCTTTCGTCAAGCGCGACGCCGCTACCATCGACGCGATCAGGAAGGGCGGCTATGTGCTGTCGCCCGCGCAGGGCGCGGCAAAGGCAGTCATCATTGCCACCGGTTCGGAAGTCGAACTGGCGCTGAAAGCGCAGGCCGAACTCGGCAAAAAGGGCATCGCCGTCAGCGTCGTTTCCATGCCCTGTACCAGCGTATTCGACTGCCAGCCGCAGGAATACAGGGACAGCGTGCTGCCAGAAAACCTGCCGCGCGTCATCGTCGAGGCGGGCGTCACCGGCGGCTGGTGGAAGTATGCCGGCAGCAGGGGTAAGATTATTGGCTTAGATCGTTTCGGCGAGTCGGCTCCGGCCGGCGTGCTGTTCAAGGAATTTGGATTCACCGTCGACAACGTGATGCACGCGGTCGAATTGTTTATTTAACCATCCCCACAGGAGCTTAATCTTATGGCTATCAAGATCGGTATCAACGGCTTTGGCCGCATTGGTCGCATGACTTTCCGGGCTATCGCCAAGGAAGCCGAGTTTTCCGACATCGAAGTAGTGGGCATTAACGACCTGCTCGAGCCGGATTATCTGGCTTACATGCTGAAGTACGATTCCGTGCACGGCAATTTCAAAGGCAGCATCGCCGTCGAGGGCAACGCTTTGATCGTCAATGGCAAGAAGATTCGTCTGACCGCCGTTAAGGATCCGTCCACCCTCAAGTGGAACGAAATCGGCGCTGACATCGTGGTCGAATCGACCGGCCTCTTCCTCACCAAGGAAACTTGCGAGGCTCACCTGAAAGCGGGCGCCAAAAAGGTGCTGCAATCGGCCCCCTCCAAGGACGATACACCCATGTTCGTTTATGGCGTCAACCACGCCAAATACGCTGGCGAGGCCATCGTTTCGGGCGCTTCCTGCACGACCAACTGTCTGGCGCCTGTCGCCAAGGTGCTCAACGACAACTGGGGCATCAAGCGCGGCCTGATGACGACGGTACACGCCGCTACGGCGACCCAGAAAACCGTCGACGGTCCCTCGAACAAGGACTGGCGCGGCGGGCGCGGCATTCTCGAAAACATCATCCCCTCCTCGACCGGCGCGGCCAAGGCCGTCGGCAAGGTGATTCCTGAACTCAACAAGAAGCTGACCGGCATGGCTTTCCGCGTGCCGACTTCCGATGTCTCGGTGGTCGACCTGACCGTCGAACTCAACAAGGAAGCCAGCTACGAGGATATCTGCAAGGCCATGAAGGCCGCCTCGGCAGGCGCGCTCAAGGGCGTGCTCGGCTACACCGAGGAGAAGGTTGTCGCCACCGACTTCCGCGGCTGTTCCATGCCTTCGATCTTCGACGCCGAAGCTGGTATCGCGCTGGATTCAACCTTCGTCAAGGTCGTTGCCTGGTACGACAACGAGTACGGCTACACCTGCAACATGTTGCGCTTCCTCAAGCATATCGCCAAGTAAGTGAAGACTATGCGTTGCGCCCGTCACGGGCGCAACGCAGCCAAACTCAATACCTTCTGGAGATAGTCCATGTCCAAGTTCATCCGCATGACCGATCTCGACCTCAAGGGCAAGCGCGTATTCATCCGCGCCGATCTCAATGTGCCGGTCAAAGACGGCAAGGTCACCTCGGACGCGCGCATCACCGCTTCCATGCCGACCATCGAGCACTGCCTCAAGGCCGGCGCGAAGGTGATGGTCACTTCCCACCTCGGACGCCCCGAAGAAGGCGTGTTCGCCGAGGAGAATTCCCTGAAGCCGGTGGCCGATGTCATTGCGGCCAAGCTCGGCAGACCAGTACGCGTAGTGCGCGACTGGATGAATGGCGGTTTTGATGTTGCCGCAGGCGAGCTTGTCCTGCTGGAAAACTGCCGCATCAACAAGGGCGAAAAGAAAAATGTCGAAGAGACCGCGAAGAAGTACGCCGCCCTCTGCGATATTTTCGTCATGGATGCTTTCGGCACCGCGCATCGCGCTGAAGCCTCCACTTACGGCATCGCCCAGTTCGCGCCGGTCGCCTGCGCCGGTATTCTGCTCACCGAAGAACTGGACGCGCTCGACAAGGCGCTGGCCAATCCGGCGCGGCCCATGGTCGCCATCGTCGGCGGCTCCAAGGTTTCGACCAAGCTGACCGTGCTGGAATCACTCTCGGAAAAAGTCGATCAGCTTGTGGTCGGCGGCGGCATCGCTAACACCTTTTTGGCCGCGACCGGCAAGAACATCGGCAAATCGCTCTGCGAATCCGATTTGATTCCGACCGCCAAGGCGTTGATCGACAAAATGGCCAAGCGCGGCGCGTCGATCCCGATTGCCGCCGACGTGGTCTGCGGCAAGCAGTTCGACGCCAACGAACCCGCCGTGCTCAAGGCTGCCGGTCAGGTAACTGACGACGACATGATTTTCGACATCGGCCCGCAATCGGCACAGCAGCTTGCCGATATCATCGCCAAGGCCGGTACCATCGTCTGGAACGGCCCGGTCGGCGTTTTTGAATTCGACCAGTTCGGCGCAGGCACCAAGACCATCTCGATGGCCATTGCCAATGCCAAAGGCTTCTCGCTGGCCGGTGGCGGCGACACCATCGCAGCCATTCAGAAGTACGGCATCTACGACAAGATTTCCTACATCTCGACGGCAGGCGGCGCTTTCCTTGAGTATCTGGAAGGCAAAGTGCTTCCGGCAGTCGATATTCTGGAAAAGCGCGCCAAAGGCTGACTTTTTTCCCAACTTCAGGGTGCCCGCGTAAAAGCGGGCATCCTTCGACAATGCAACGTACTACAAAAATAGTCGCTACTCTGGGTCCGGCCTCGTCCGACCTCAACACACTCAACCAACTGGTGGTTGCCGGCGTTGATGTTGTCCGGCTCAATTTCTCTCACGGCAGCGCCGACGATCACCGCCAACGCATGGACAACCTGCGTCAGGCCATGACGGCTCACAACCGTACCATCGGCGTCATGGCCGATTTGCAAGGCCCGAAAATTCGCATCGGCGCATTCGCCGAGGGCAAGGTTCAACTCAAGGCCGGACAGAAATTCGTTCTGTCGGCCCATTGCGAGCTTGGCGACCAGCATCGGGTCGGTCTCGATTATCCTGAACTGATCTCGGATGTCGCTACCGGCGATGTTCTGCTGCTCGACGACGGGCGCGTCGTCATGGATATTCGGGCAGTGCGCGGCGACGAGATTGTCTGCGCCGTGCGCCATGACGGCGAGCTGTCGAATAACAAGGGCATCAACCGGCAGGGCGGCGGCCTTTCCGCACCGGCGCTGACCGCCAAGGACAAGGATGACATTCGCACCGCGGCGGCGCTGAAAGTGGATTATGTCGCGGTCTCTTTCCCGAAATCGGGCGCCGACCTGCACGAAGCGCGCATGTTGCTGGCCGAGGCCGGTTCGACGGCTTTGATTATTGCCAAAATCGAGCGCGTCGAAGCAATCAGAAATCTTGAAGAAATTTTGACCGCCAGCGATGGCGTCATGGTCGCCCGCGGCGATCTGGCCGTGGAAGTCGGCGATGCTGCTGTCCCGGCCTTGCAAAAACGCATCATCCGCACGGCGCGCGAATACAACAAGTTCGTCATCACCGCCACGCAAATGATGGAATCGATGATTTATTCGCCGGTTCCGACGCGCGCCGAAGTTTCCGACGTCGCCAATGCGGTGCTCGACGGCACCGATGCCGTCATGCTTTCCGCCGAAACCGCGGCGGGCGAGTTCCCCGTGCAAACCGTCGAGGCCATGGCCCGCGTTTGCGTCGAAGCCGAAAAATCGGCTCAGGCGTCGCTGGAAAAACACTTTCTGGATCGCGTCTTCACCCGCATCGACCAATCAATCGCCATGTCGGCGCTGTTTGCCGCCAGCCGTCTCAAAGTCAAGGCCATCGCCGCCTTGACCGAGTCCGGCTTGACAGCGCTGTGGATGTCGCGGCTCAATACCGCCGTCCCCATTTATGCGCTCACGCAGGATGTCCGCACCCGCTACAAAGTCAGCATCTTCAAAGGCGTGTATCCCGTCATGATGCGTCAGTCCGGCTATGGCCGTGACGATCTGCTGCGGGAAGCCGAGGAGAAGCTGATCGAAGCCGGCGCGGTGCAACCCGGCGACCTCATCGTGCTGACCATGGGCGAACCGGACGGCACGCCGGGCGGCACCAACTCACTGAAGATCATCAAAGTACGCGAACCGCAAACAACCGATTAACTCACCCAGGAGAACCACAATGCCACTCGTTTCCATGCGCCAACTGCTGGACCACGCCGCCGAACACGGCTACGGCTTGCCGGCTTTCAACGTCAACAACCTCGAACAGATCCAGGCCATCATGGAGGCTGCCGAGGAAACCAATAGTCCGGTCATCATGCAAGGCTCGGCCGGCGCCCGCAAATATGCCGGCGAGGCTTATCTGCGTCACCTGATCGAAGCCGCGATTGAAACCCATCCAGACCTTCCCATCGTCATGCATCAGGATCACGGCGCCAGCCCGTCCGTCTGCATCCAGTCGATGCGCTCCGGCTTCTCCAGCGTCATGATGGACGGATCGCTGATGGACGACGCCAAGACCCCCTCCTCCTTCAAGTACAACGTCGACGTCACCAAACATGTGGTCGACATCGCCCACGCCATCGGCGTCTCGGTTGAAGGCGAACTGGGCTGTCTCGGCTCGCTCGAAACCGGTCATGGCGAGAAGGAAGACGGCCACGGCGCCGAAGGCAAGCTCTCGCAAGACCAGTTGCTGACCGACCCGAACGAAGCCGCCGAGTTCGTCAAAGCCACCGGCGTCGACGCGCTCGCCATCGCCATCGGCACCAGCCACGGCGCTTACAAATTCACCCGCCCGCCCACCGGCGCGGTACTGCGCATCGACCGCATCAAGGAAATCAACGCCCGCATTCCCAACACCCATCTGGTGATGCACGGCTCCTCCTCGGTGCCGCAGAACTGGCTGAAAATCATTAACGAAAACGGCGGCGAAATGGGATCCACGTACGGCGTCCCTGTCGAGGAAATCGTTGAAGGCATCAAGCACGGCGTCCGCAAAATCAACATCGACACCGACCTGCGCATGGCCTCCACCGGTGCCATCCGTCAGTTCATGAACAAGGACAGAAAAGCCTTCGACCCGCGCAAGTACCTCGCCGAAACCCGCAAAGCCATGAAGGAAATCTGCAAAGCCCGCTACGAAGCCTTCGGCTGCGCCGGCCAAGCCAGCAAAATCAA
>JAISPO010000140.1 GCA_031274855.1 Zoogloeaceae bacterium
GTCCGGCAAGTGACGATTTTCGATTACGCCGTACTCGGCATCCTCGCCGCCTCATTCTTACTGGGGCTGTATCGCGGCATCATGTCCGAGGTGCTGATTCTTGCCGTCTGGGTTGCCGCCTTCATCGTTTTGTACACTTGGGATGTTCATCTCGACGCCTACTTTCAGGAACCGGTCTCGCGTTATTACGCGATCGGCGTCATTGTTGCGCTATTGTTCGCGCTGGTGATTGTGACCGCAGTACGCTTGCTGCTTTCGCTGATTTTGAAGGCGGTGGGGCTGGGGCTGGTAGATCGTTTGCTGATGGGCGTTACTTTCAGCGTCTTGCGCGGCATCCTGATTGTGTTGACTGGCGTGTTGATCGCGGGCATGACGACGCTGCCGAAAAATCAGTGGTGGCGGGATGCGTGGTTGGCCCCGTCCTGCGAGGCGCTGGTAATCACGGCCAAGCCGTGGCTGCCGGTCGAGATGGCTAAACGGATTCAGTATCGGTAACAGGGATAGAACATGTGCGGGATTCTTGGCGTGGTGTCGAACACACCGGTTAATCAGCTTCTCTACGATGGGTTGCAGGTGCTTCAGCACCGTGGTCAGGATGCGGCAGGCATTGCCACTGAGGAGGACGGCTGCTTCCACATGCATAAGGGGCCGGGCATGGTGCGCGATGTGTTCCGCACGCGCAACATGCGCAACCTGCCGGGCAACTGGGGTATCGCTCATTGCCGCTATCCGACCGCCGGTTCGGCCTACAACGCCGCCGAGGCGCAGCCCTTCTATGTCAATTCGCCCTTCGGCCTCATGCTGGCGCACAACGGCAACTTGACCAACGCCGCCCAGTTGAAGCGCGACATGTTCCTGCAAGACTTGCGGCACATCAACACCAACTCCGATTCGGAGATATTGCTCAATGTGCTGGCCCACGAACTGCAAGCGGCCTCGACCCAATACCGCATTGATGCCGAGGCCATCTTCAAGGCGGTTGCCGGTGTGCAGCGCCGCGTCAAGGGCGCTTACGCCGCAGTGGTGATGATCGTCGGCTACGGCTTGCTGGCTTTCCGCGATCCTTTCGGCATCAGGCCGCTGGTGATCGGCAAGAACGAAACGCCCGCGGGTACCGAGTATCTGGTCGCTTCGGAAAGCGTCGCCATCGACGCGCTCGGCTTCAAGCTGCTGCGCGATGTCGAACCCGGCGAGGCGGTGCTGATCGACTGTCAGGGCCGCTTCGTCAGCCGTCAGTGCGTGGAGCGGACGCTGTTGGCCCCCTGCATATTCGAGTATGTCTATCTCGCGCGGCCCGATTCGATCATGGATGGCGTCTCGGTGTACGAAACGCGCGTCAAAATGGGCGAATTCCTTGCCGACAAAATTCGCCACACCATGCCGCATCTGGCGATTGATTCAGTGATTCCGATTCCCGATTCCAGCCGGCATTCGGCGATGGAATTGGCGACCTGCATCGGCGTTCCCTACCGCGAAGGCTTCGTCAAAAATCGCTATATCGGACGTACCTTCATCATGCCGGGCCAGACGGTGCGCAAGAAATCGGTGCGCCAAAAGCTGAATGCGATTGCGCAGGAGTTTCGCGGCAAAAATGTTCTGCTGGTCGACGACTCCATCGTGCGCGGCACCACCAGCCGCGAGATCATCAACATGGCCCGCGATGCGGGGGCGAAGAAAGTTTACTTCGCCTCGGCCAGCCCGCCGGTGCGCTTTCCCAATGTTTACGGTATCGACATGCCGACCCGCTCCGAACTGATTGCCGCCTTCCGCAGCGATGAGGAAATCTGCCGCGAAATCGGCGCTGACGCGCTGATTTACCAAGACCTCGACGCCCTGCGCGCCTCGGTGCGGACGATCAATCCGGCCATCACCCATTTCGATACCTCGTGCTTCGACGGCAAGTACATCACCGGCGACATTTCGCCGGAGTACCTCGCCAGCATCGAAGCAGCCAGTCTCCGCTCCGCCAAATCCTCGCCGGACGATGTCGACAGCGGACAACTCGACCTCAACCTGATTCCGGGCAGTGACTAACATTACCGCTCGGAAACATTGGCACCTTTACTGAATCCTGCACTCGTCGCGCTCGGCGCAAAGCCCGCGCATATCGAGCGCATTTTGCGTAACTGGTTGCAGGCGTGTCCGCTGGCCGAATGCGAACCGGCCAAGATGCCGCCTTTGGCGGTGCGAAACGCACTGCCGCAACTTGAGATCGACTTGGAGGCGCTGGCCCGCGTGCGTGCCGAACATCGCAGCGCGGACGGTTCGGCGCGGCTGCTGCTCGAACTGGCCGATGGCCAGACGATTGAAAGCGTGCTGCTTGGCCGCGATGGCGTTTGCGTATCCACGCAAGCCGGTTGCGCGGTCGGTTGCCGCTTTTGCATGACGGGGCAGGGCGGTCTGTTGCGGCAACTGAGCAGCGCCGAAATCCTTGTGCAAGTCGCATTGGCGCGGCGTTATCAGGCAGTGAAAAAAGTTGTCTTCATGGGCATGGGCGAACCCGCGCACAACATGGAGAACGTACTCGAAGCCATTGAACTGCTCGGCACCGCAGGCGGCATCGGCCACAAGAACCTCGTGTTTTCGACTGTCGGCGATCGCCGTGTTTTCGAGCGTCTGCCGCAAGCCAAAGTGAAACCGGCTTTGGCGCTGTCCCTGCATTCAAGCAAGGCAGATGTTCGCGCCCACCTGCTGCCCAATGCGCCGCGCATCGCGCCCGAAGAATTGGTGGCGCTGGCCGACGCTTACTGCCGCGCCACCGGCTATCCGATCCAGTACCAATGGACCTTGATCGAAGGCGTGAACGACAGCGACGAGGAAGTGGACGGCATCATCAAACTGCTCACCGGAAAATACGCGGTGATGAATCTGATCCCCTTCAATCCCATCGACGGCAGCCCATTCCGCCGCACGCCCGATACCCGCGCGCAGGAAATTTCCCTGCGCCTGTACCGCCACGGCATTCTCACCAAACTGCGCCAGTCAGCCGGTCAAGATATCAGTGGCGCATGCGGGCAATTACGGAGCAGGTTACAGATAAAATCCAAACCTGAAAATTCTGAACCCTGTAACCTGTCCCCTGAACCCTGATGCAGCGTAACGTCGCCATCGCCGCCTGTTTCGGCGTCTTTCTGGAGTGGTACGACTTCCTCACGTTCGCTTCGCTGGCGACCTATTTCAGCGTGTTGTTTTTTCCGCCGGACAATCCGGTTGCGGCGCTGCTGGCGAGCCTCGCCACGTTCGGCGTCGGCATGTTGGTACGTCCGCTCGGCTCGGCCTTGTTCGGGTCGCTTGCCGACCGTTATGGCCGCCGTCCGGTGTTTATCGCCACCATTGTCTTGATGGGGATCGCCACTTTTTGCGTCGGCCTGCTGCCGACTTACGCACAAGTCGGCCTGCTCGCGCCTGTGCTGCTGCTGGCGCTGCGCTTGCTGCAAGGGCTTGCGGCGGGCGGTGAAATCGGCGGCTCGGCGGTCTATCTCACTGAACACACGCCCGCGGGACGGCGCGGTTTTTACACCAGCGTGCTGCAACTGATGGGGCCGCTGGGCATCATGGCTTCTGCCTTGCAGGTGCTGTTGCTGCAAGACTGGCTCGGCAGCGAGGCTTTCGCCGACTGGGGCTGGCGCGTGCCCTTCCTGTTTTCCGCCGTACTGCTGCTGATTTCGCTGAAAAGCCGAATGGCGCTGCACGAATCACCGGTGTTTCAGGGCCTGCGCGAAAAGCGGGCCGTTTCCGCCGCGCCCTTGCGCGAATGCCTGCGCGACCGGCGCACGCTTGGGCGCATGGCGCTACTGTTCTTCTGCATTTCCGCGGGCGGCTCGCTGCTGTTTTTTTCCTCGCAGGTCTATACCGGCGTCTATTTGAAAAGCACGGTGAGACTGGATGCGCAGCTTGCCGGAATGCTGACGACTGCCAGTACGCTGCTACTGTTCCCGCTCACCATTTTGTGCGGCTGGCTTTCCGACCGCATCGGACGGCGGCCGGTCATGCTTGCCGGTTTGCTGCTCGGCGGCCTCGCCATCGTGCCGGTGTACAGCGGCCTGATGCACTACGGCAACCCCGCGCTTGAACGCTTCAACCGCGAAGTGCCGGTCGTGCTGCTCGGCAATGATTGCGCCTACAGCCCCTTTACTTCGCCGCGCAACGATTGCGAACGCAATCAGGAATTACTCGCCAGACTGGGCGCGACCTACGCACAGCGCGACGCGCTGCCGGATGGACTGACGCAGGTGCGCGTGGGCGAACAAACCGAAGTCACCGGCTTCCATCCCGCCGAACTCACCGATGCGCTACGCGCCGCCGGATGGACAGAGCAGGCCGACGCGCAACAAAGCAATCGCGCCATGCTGTTCCTGCTGCTCGCCGTGCTCATCGTCGCTGTCGCCCTCATTACCGGCCCGCAAACCGCCGTACTCGCCGAACTCTTTCCCGCGCGTACCCGCTACACCGCAGCGTCATTGCCCCACAACCTCAGCGCCGGCTGGATCGGCGGCATGTCGCCCTTCATGGTCACGCTATTGAACGTAAAAGCCGGCGACGCCATTTCAGGATTGTGGTATCCGGCAGGCTTGCTGCTGGCGGCGCTGGTCATCGGCGTGCTGTTTCTGCCGGAGACGAAGGACGAAAACCTGATGTAGCGTGAGATTGTTCCTGCCTGCTACCCTGAGCACTGTCACCTGATATCAAGCCAACGGCAGCCGTTTCGGTCGATGGTTAGCGCGTTGCCGTGTTCGTGCCAGTCGCCGAGTACCCAGCGTTCGCAGGGGCGGCTATCAATCAGGTGTTCGTGGCGCGCTTGGCGGTGGGTGTGGCCGTGGATTATGCGGGTGACTGGGTGTTGGCGGAAGGCGTCGGCGATGGCGTTGGGGCTGGCGTCCATGATCGCTTCGTCTTTTTTCTGTTTTGCCGCTTCGCTTTGCGCGCGCATGGATGCCAGCAGCGCCTTGCGCTCGGCCAGCGGTTTCGCGAGAAACGCCGCTTGGTACGCGGGCGAGCGGGCGGTGGCGCGGAAGGCGAGATAGTCAGTGTCGCCGGTGCAGAGCGTGTCGCCGTGCATGAGTAGCGTTGGCACACCGGCCAGTGTTACGACCGTGGGATCTTCGATGAAAGTGAGCCGCGCTGCTGCGGCGAATTGATCGGCGGCGAGGAGGTCTCGGTTGCCGGCCATGAAGAAAATTTTTGTGCCGGTGGCGGCGAGATTCGCCAGGGCGGCGCAGATTTCGGCGTTGAAAGGGTCGGCGAGATCGTCGTCGCCGGCCCAGGTGTCGAACAGGTCACCGAGGATGTACAGCGCCTGCGCGTTGCCCGCGCCGCGCGCGAGAAAGCGTTGAAAAAGCGCGGCGATATGCGGCCTGCACGGTGTCAGGTGCAGGTCGGATATCAGCAGAGTGGGGCTATCGTTCAGCAAACTTC
>JAISPO010000166.1 GCA_031274855.1 Zoogloeaceae bacterium
GTCCAGACCGCCCATCTCATCGTCCGCAGCGCCCAACAACGCAAAGAAAGCCGCGGCCTCCACTTCAGCCGCGACTTCCCCGAAACACTACCGGCAGCGCGCAACACCGTGCTCAAACAACACCACCACTGACCGCCGTTGACACCATGCAGGCCGGCTCTATACTGGAACCAAATCAAGGAGTCCAACCATGAAGGCAAAGGTTGATCTGCTGGATTGCTCGCGGGAGCCTTCCGACGAACAACTGGAAAAGTTGATGCAGAGCGTGGCGACTGAGGCCCGTGCCAAGGCAGTGCTCGCCAACACTGCCATGATGTGCACCCTGCGCAAACAGGTAGCCGAGGTGTGCTCGCGCTACCACTTGTCCAATTCACGCATACTCATCGCTACGTGACAGAGCAGCAGCGCCCTACCCTGATCGTCGTTGCCGGACCCAATGGCTCTGGCAAAACATCCCTTACCACCAAGGTATTGCAGCACAGGTGGATCGAAGGCTGTATCTACATCAATCCTGACAACATCGCCCGCGATGTCTATGGTGACTGGAACTCTCAGGATGCCGTGATGGCGGCAGCAAAGCACGCCGAGACAGAGCGCGAACGCTGTCTGCGCCAGCGTGAGAGCTTGGCCTTCGAGAGTGTGTTGTCGGCACCGGACAAAATTGACTTCATCAAGCGCGCCAAGGATAGCGGCTACTTCGTCCGCCTTTTCTTTGTGGGTACCCACCATCCCTCCATCAATGCGGCTCGCGTGGCGCAACGGGTGATGGAAGGCGGTCACGACGTTCCCATCTCGAAGATCATTTCCCGCTACTCGAAATCCATCGCGAACTGCGCAGCAGCGGCCGCATTTGCAGATCGGTCCTATATCTACGACAACTCGGTAGATGGCAAGGAAGCCAAGTTGCTTTTCCGGGCTATTGAGGGCGAGATTGTTAAAATCTACGAAACGATCCCTGACTGGGCAAAGGTAATCGTGGAGGCGCTACCGCGTAGCGATGAACCATTGCGTAGCAAAAATATCAAGAACCAGCACTGACTCGCCAGCGCAGCCAGACTCTCAGTTGCCGGTATTCATCGGCGGCCATTGAATCCCGTAGCAGTACCAGAGATCGTTTGCCGTCTTGGCCTTCGAGGCGCAGCACTGTCAGCCAGGGCAGGACGGTGGTTGTCATGTCGACTTTGTAGTTTCGCGCGCTGCTGTCGGCGGTGTGCCATGAGAGGGTGCCGTCGGGCAGCAGTTCAAGGGCGCTCGGCAGGTTTTGCCGCGCGCGCAAGCGCCGGAACAGAAATAGCAGCAAAACAAGCACGACGCCCAGCTTGAGCGGAATCGGCATGGGGGTGAGCGCGAGGCCGATTGCGACGGCAAGATAAGCGCCGCCCTGCGCGAAATCCAAACGGCGGGAGCGGCGAATCTTGAGTTGCAGCGGCAGCCTGATATTGGCCTCGGCTGCCTGGGTTCAGGCGCGGCGAAACGCCAGAGTGCCGTTGGTGCCGCCGAATCCGAAGTTGTTTTTGATCGCAACGTCGATCTTCAAATCCCGCGCGGTGTTGGCGCAGTAATCGAGATCGCACTCCGGGTCCTGATTGAAAATGTTGATCGTCGGCGGGGAAATCTGGTGATGCACGGCCAGCACGGTCAGTATTGATTCGAGGCCGCCTGCGGCACCGAGCAGATGGCCGGTCATCGACTTGGTGGAGTTGATGACGACCTTGCGCGCAGCATCGCCAAGCGCCAGCTTGATCGCTTCCGTCTCGTTCTTGTCGCCGAGCGGCGTCGAGGTGCCGTGGGCGTTGATGTATTGAACTTGATCGGCATTGATGCCTGCGTCTTTGAGCGCGTTGACCATGCTCCGGCGCGGGCCGTCGGTGTCCGGCGCAGTCATGTGGTAGGCATCGCCGCTCATGCCGAAGCCGATCAGTTCGGCGTAAATTTTCGCGCCGCGCTGTTTGGCGTGTTCGTATTCTTCGAGCACCATCACGCCCGCGCCTTCGCCGAGGACGAAACCGTCGCGGTCTTTATCCCAAGGGCGGCTGGCCGTGGCCGGATCGTCGTTGCGTGTCGATAGCGCCTGCGCCGAGCCGAAGCCGCCGACCGCAAGCGGCACAACGGTTGATTCAGTCCCGCCGCAGATCATCACGTCGGCATCGCCGTACTGGATGGTGCGGAAACCGAGTCCGATCGCATGGAGGCCGGAAGTACAGGCCGTCACCATCGCCAGATTCGGCCCCTTGACGCCCAGCATGATCGAGAGGTTGCCCGCAGTCATGTTGATAATCGAACTGGGGATGAAAAATGGCGAAATCTTGCGCGGCCCGCCGGCGAGGAAGTCGCTGTGAGATTCCTCGATCATGGGCAGACCGCCAATGCCTGAGCCGATGTTAATGCCGATGCGCTCGGCATTTTCCGGCGTGACCGCCAGCCCGGAATCGCGGAACGCCTGTATGCCCGCCGCCATGCCGTAATGGATGAAGATATCCATCCGGCGCGCTTCTTTCGGCGACAAATAGGCGGTGACGTCAAACCCCTTCACTTCGCCGGCGATCCTCGTCTTGAAAGCCGAGGCATCAAAACGGCTGATCGGCACGATGCCGCTCTTGCCGGCAACGATGTTTTGCCAAGTATCGGCAACGGTATTACCAACAGGCGAAACAGCACCCATGCCGGTAACAACGACTCTGCGTCGTGACAAGATGAATCTCCCGGAATACGAAGGGAAAGGGCTTGCAGTCAGGCCGAAAAATCAGGCCTTCTTGAGATTGTTGTTGATGTAATCGACGGCTTGCTGAACCGTGGTGATCTTCTCGGCTTCTTCGTCAGGAATCTCGCACTCGAATTCTTCCTCGAGGGCCATCACCAGTTCAACGGTGTCGAGAGAGTCGGCACCGAGATCATCAACGAATGAGGAACTGATCTTGATTTCCCCCTCGCTAACGCCAAGCTGCTCGGCGACGATCTTCTTCACGCGTTGTTCAATGTTCTCCATTTGATGCTCCTTCCCGTGCGGGTTAAAAACCAAATCATTTTATCAAAAATCGGCACGCTGTCCGATCAAGCCATGTACATGCCGCCGTTGACGTGCAACGTGACGCCCGTGATGTATGAAGCCCCTGATCCTGCCAGGAAAGTCACGGCTGCCGCGACATCTTCTCCCTGCCCCAAACGGTTCAGCGGAATGCGTTGCGCCATCGCCGAACGCTGATCTTCCGTCAGTTGCCGCGTCATGTCGGTATCAATCAATCCGGGCGCGACGCAGTTGACGGTGATGTTGCGGCTGCCCAGTTCCTGCGCGAGTGAACGGGTCAGCCCCTCGACACCGGCTTTCGCCGCCGCGTAGTTGGCCTGCCCCGCGTTGCCGGACGAAGCCACCAGCGAAGTGATGTTGATGATCCGGCCACGGCGGGCTTTCATCATGCCGCGCATCACCAGCTTGGCCATGCGGAATACCGCATTGAGATTGGTGTCGATGACGGCATTCCAGTCCTCGTCCCTCATGCGCAGCGCCAAAGTATCGCGGGTAATACCGGCGTTGTTGACCAGCACAGTGACCGTTCCATAACGCTTTTCGATTTCACCGAGCAGCGCCTCGCAAGCCGCGCCTTCGGTCACATTCAGGCGAGCGCCCCAGCCTGCGATACCGGCCTCGTCAAACGCCTTTTGAATATCCGCCGCGCCGCCATCCGATGTGGCCGTGCCGATGACTGTCGCGCCTTCGCGCCCCAGCGCCATCGCAATCGCCCGGCCAATGCCGCGCGAAGCGCCCGAAACCAGAGCAATTTCACCTTTGAGCGTCGTCATGATTTTCAACCCTTCACTGTTTCATATGCCGCGTCGACACCGGCCAGATCGCTCATGGCGCCGCCCTGCACGCCTTCGGCGCAACGCTTGACCAAGCCCGCCAGCACCTTGCCCGGGCCGCACTCGAAAATGTGGGTGATACCGCCAGCCTGCATGGCACGCATCGTTTCCACCCAACGCACCGGCGACGCGGCCTGCCTGACAAGGGCCAGACGAATCGCATCGGGATCATTTTCGATCAGCACGTCGACATTATTGATGACTGGAATTTGCGGCTTGGCAATCATAACGCTTGCCAATTTAACCGCCAGTTTTTCAGCCGCCGGTTGCATCAAGCTGGAATGGAAAGGCGCGGATACCGGCAGCATGACAGCACGCTTGGCCCCTCTGGCCTTGCACAATTCGGCAGCCCGCTCGACGGCGGCCTTGTGTCCGGCAATCACAGTTTGCTCAGGAGAATTGAAGTTGACCGCCTGCACCGCCTCGCCTTGCGCCGCTTCCGCGCAGGCGGCCTTGACCAGTTCCGCATCGAGACTCAGCACTGCGGCCATCGCGCCCGTACCGGCGGGGACAGCTTCCTGCATGGCCCTGGCGCGCAACTCGACAAGCGGCGCGGCCGCGTCGAGCGTCAACACGCCTGCGGCGACCAGCGCGGAATATTCTCCGAGGCTATGCCCCGCCAACAGCGCGGGCAATGGGCCGCCTTTGTCCCGCCAGAGACGCCAGACGGCCACACCGGCAGTGAGCATCAAGGGCTGCGTGTTGACAGTCTGATTGAGGGCTTCGGCAGGCCCGTCATTGACGAGTTGCCAGAGATCGCGGCCCAGCGCCTTCGATGCTTCGTCAAAGGTGCCGCGGATGATGGAGTTGTCCCCGTAGGCTGCCATCATGCCCAGCGACTGTGAGCCTTGACCGGGAAAAACGAATGCGAATTTCATGGTGATTGCCTCAGAATTTCAGGAGCGCGGCGCCACAGGTAAAGCCGCCGCCAACGCCCTCAAACAGCACTGTTTGACCGGCTTGAATGCGCCCGCTGCGAACACCCTCATCGAACGCCAGCGGAATCGAGGCCGCCGACGTGTTGCCGTGATCCGCAACGGTCAGAATGCAGCGGCTCATCGGCAAGCCAAGTTTCTTCGCGGTGGATTGAATAATACGGATATTGGCTTGATGAGGCACCAGCCAGTCGATATTTTCATTGCTCAGTCCTGCGGCGGCAATGGCCTCTGCCGCCACCTCGGCCAACACCTTGACCGCCATTTTGAATACCGCCTGACCGTCCATCCGCACGAACGGATCGCCGATGGGCTGTCCGCCCGACATCTGGCCCGGCGCTGACAGAATGTTGCTGTAGCTGCCGTCGGCATGCAGCGCCGTTGCGAGGATGCCGGGTTCGGCAGAAGCCTCCAACACGACTGCGCCTGCGCCGTCGCCGAAAAGCACACAGGTGCTGCGGTCGCGCCAATCCAGAATTCTGGAGAAAACTTCCGCGCCCACCACGAGGGCGCATTTGTGCGTGCCGGAACGGATGAATTTTTCGGCAATGCTGAGCGCGTACATGAAGCCGCTGCACACGGCCTGCACGTCGAACGCGGGGCAGCCGTTCTTGATGCCGAGCTTGGCCTGCAACAAAGCCGCGGTACTCGGAAATATGTAGTCGGGCGTTGTGGTGGCGACGATCAGCAGGTCGACTTCATCGGGGCGGCGGCCAGCGGCGGCCAGCGCCCGCTGACATGCCGGCAAAGCCAGACCGGAAGATGTAGTCCCTGCGGCAGCCAGATGGCGGGCCTTGATGCCGGTACGTTCGACGATCCAGGTGTCCGACGAATCCAGACCATATGCCGCGATCAAGGCATCGTTACTGACGGGCGCGCCGGGAAGATAGCTGCCGGTACCGGTGATGCGGGCGTAGTTCATGCAGCGGCGTCCTGCTTCAAGAGCGGATGATCGTGAGGAGGCAAGAGCGCCATGCGCGCGGTAATTTTCTCCGGCAGACGTTGACGCGCCGCTTCGGCGGCGCGTTCCAGCGCGCAGCGGAAAGCATAGGCATCGGCGGAACCGTGGCTTTTGAATACGATGCCGCGCAGCCCCAACAGACTGGCGCCGTTGTAGGCGCGATGATCGAAGCGCCGCTTGAACGCCCGCAGCACCGATAGCGCCATGAGCGCAACCGCTTTGGTGAACAGGTTGCGCGAGAATTCTTCCTTGAGGCCGCGGGCGATCATCTGCGTAAGCCCTTCGGTGGACTTCAACACGACGTTGCCGACAAAACCATCGCAAACCACGACATCGACGATACCCTTCCAGATATCGTCGCCTTCGACGTTGCCGTAAAAATTGAGGCCGCTTCCTTTCAGCAGTTCGCCTGCCTGCTTGACGACCTCGTTGCCCTTGATATCCTCTTCGCCGATGTTGAGCAGGCCGACGCTGGGCCGCTCGCTATGCTCAAGCGCAACGGCCAGCAAAGCGCCCATAACGCCGAATTGCAGCAGGTCTTCCGCAGAGCAATCGACATTGGCGCCAAGATCGAGCACATAGCTGTGACCGCGCGCATTCGGCAGAATGGTGGCAATCGCCGGACGATCAATGCCGGGCAGGGTTTTCAGCACAAAGCGCGATATGGCCATCAAAGCGCCAGTGTTACCGGCGGAAATGGCGGCGCTCGCCGCGCCCTCCTTGACCAGATTGATAGCGACGCGCATCGACGAATCTTTTTTGATGCGCAGAGCGGTCGCCAGCGATTCGTGCATTTCGACGATTTCGCTGGCGTGGTGAACTTTCAGTCGGTCGCCGAATTCTTTGGCGTCCGCCAGCAAAGGACGCAAGTCCTCCTCGCGGCCAACGAGAATGACCGCGCAATCCGGGTCTCTGCGGAGAAAATCGAAAGCAGCGGGAATGGTGACCGACGGGCCGTGGTCACCACCCATGCAATCAATGGCAATGGTTATCGTCATTGAGAAAACGGCCGGACGTTCAAGCATCCGGCCGCATTCGAATCAACGTATTACTGGCCTTTGGCCTTGACGACCTTCTTGCCCCGATAAACGCCGGACGGCGAAATATGGTGGCGCAGATGAACCTCGCCGGAAGTCGCCTCGACGGCCAGCGGCGGGTTGGTCAGAAAATCATGGGCGCGGTGCATACCGCGCTTCGATGGGGATTTTTTGTTCTGTTGTACTGCCATGGTCAAACTCCTCTCTTCAACTTGGCCAACGCCGCGAACGGCGATGGCTCATGCTCTGCAACAACGGGCGTCGGCGTCACGCAGACCTCATGCCTTGGCGCAACCGGCAACGCCAGCAACACCTCGTCCTCGATCAACGACGACAACACCATTTCCTTCTCTGCGGCAACAGCATCAAAACCATCCTCCGCCAATTCATCATCCGGCCAAGACTGCCCCGGCGGCACCAGCAGCAACCGCGTCCCGATTTCGACTGGAAGCTCAAGCCTGTCCAGACAACGCTGACAAATGACCGTCAACGTTCCTGATACCGACAGCGACAACCAGCACTTACCGTCTTGATCCTGATTGCCAGCCGCCTGCCAGTCAAGCTGGCCGCGATTATCGGCCAGGTCTTGAGCCAGACGGGGCAACTTCGCCACCTGCACTGTTCCGGCCAAGCGGCCTTCTGCTTTGGCGAAAACAAGCCCGTCAATCACCGGCGGAAATCCGCAATCACCCTGGCACGACATAAGCCGCGAATGATATCATGGCCCAGCTTTGCCTCGCAAAACAAAAACATGTCTGCCGCCGCCCGCCCAGAAATCGTACTTGCTTCCACCTCCGTTTTCCGGCAGGAGCTTTTGGGCCGCCTGCGACTGCCTTTTCAGGCCATCGCTCCTGAAACCGACGAAACGCCCTTGCCCAACGAACACCCCGCCGCGACCGCCGAGCGTCTGTCGCTCGCCAAAGCCCAGTCAGTCGCGCTGCGATTCCCGGCGGCGCTGATTATCGGCTCCGATCAAGTGGCCTACTGCAACGGTACCCGATTCGGCAAACCCGGGACGCGAGAGAATGCCATTGCCCAACTCCGTTCGATGAGCGGAAAAACGGTCATATTCCATACCGGTTTATGCTTGCTCAATGCCGCGACAGGATGGTTCCAACTGCGCGGCATCCCGACCGAAGTCCGCTTCCGCACGCTTTCCGATCAGGAAATCCTGCGCTACGTCGACAAGGAAGATGCGCTTAACTGCGCGGGCAGCGCCCGCTCCGAAGGGCTGGGCATCGCGCTACTGGAACACATGAGAGGCGATGACCCCAACGCCCTCATCGGCCTGCCGCTCATCGCCCTCTGCGACATGCTGCGCGCCGAAGGCATCGAACTCCTGTGAAACACGGGCAGCTTTTCCTGATTCCATCGGCCTTGGGCGATGTCCCCTGGCAAACCTGGCTGCCCGCGGAAACTCAAGCCATCGCCTGCCGCCTGACCCATTTCATCACCGAAAACGCCAAGACCACTCGCGCTGAATTGAAGCGTCTCGGCCATCCGATCCCACTACGCGATCTCGCCATCGAACAGTTGCCGGAGCAACTGACAGGCGCCGAAACAGATCGCCTGCTGGCCCCGCTTTTGGCAGGTCACAACGTCGGCCTGCTTTCCGAAGCAGGCTGTCCGGGCGTCGCCGATCCGGGCGCCCTGCTCGTGCGCCGCGCTCACGAATTGGGCATTCGGGTTCAACCGCTGATTGGCCCCTCCTCCCTGCTGCTTGCGCTCATGGCCTCAGGGCTTGACGGACAACGCTTCGCCTTTCACGGCTACCTGCCCGTCCGCGATCCCGAACGGACAACGCGCATCACGGAACTGGAAAAAGAATCCAAGCGGCACCGGCAAACGCAAATCTTCATCGAAGCCCCCTACCGGAACGCCGCCCTGCTGCAAGCCTTGCTAAGCACCTGCCGCCCCGAAACCCTGCTCTGTTTAGCCACCGACCTCACGACACCCAGCGAGTCGATAGCAACGCGCAGCATCGCCCAATGGCGAGACATGCAAGCACCCAACCCGGATCGCCGTCCGACTGTGTTTCTGCTGCTCAGCGCAAGCAATTCGAGTTCCTAGAATTTCTTTGGCAGACCAGCCTGTTTCAATACAGCGTTGGCCGTATGTCTCGATTTGATTTTGGCATCCACCGGAAAATGGATGCCTGTATGCGGGGAATGCCAGATTTCGTGATCGCCTTTGCCCGGCCTGACAAAGTAACAACCTGCGTCGAGCAGCAGGCGCTTCAACTCTGGGGTGAGGCTTTCCCCCATTAGCGAGAAACCCGATGAGCAACGGCAAATTTCCTTGCCAGTAGTTCAAAGGGTACTTCAGCCTCATTGAGATAGCCGTTTGCTTCCAACAGCTCAGGCACCAAAATTTCCAGCTTGGCGGAAAGCGCCTCGATTGTTTCTGCTTCAGTCGCCAGCCCGGGAACATCGTCCGAGGTAGCAACCCAAACCTCCGCCTCACTGTCCCACTCGGCCCGAATAAACAGAATCTTGGGCATTTCAATCTCCGAATGCATTTGGATACAAGTAATTTTAGAACAGTCTCAGCGCAAGCTGATCCGGCTCAGGGCATTGGCCAGGCTTTCGGCGACTTCGGAGCTGAATTGCTTGGTGATTTTTTCCATGAAGTTCGGCTTCACGGTGTAGTCGCGGACATCTTCGGCTTTGAAGATCTCGCGGGCAACGGAATCGACCGTTCCCAAACCGTCGGCCAATCCCAAGGCAACACTTTTCTCGCCGCTCCACATCAGGCCGGAGAACATGTCGGGCGTTTCTTTGAGGCGATTGCCGCGGCCTTCGCGGACGACCTTGATGAACTGCTGGTGGATTTCGTTCAGCATCTCCTGAGCGTGGGCCTTGTGCTTGGGATTCTCCGGCGAGAAGGGATCGAGAAAACCTTTGCTCTCGCCCGCGGTAAGCAGCCTGCGCTCGACGCCGAGTTTATCCATCGTGCCCGTGAAACCGAAGCCGTCCATCAACACTCCGATGGAACCGACAATGCTTGCCTTGTCGACATAGATGTTGTCGGCGGCAACAGCGACATAGTAGCCGCCCGAAGCACAAACATCCTCCACAACCGCAACAATCGGAGTGTCGGGATATTTACCGCGCAGCCGACGAATCTCATCATTGATGATGCCGGCCTGTACCGGACTGCCGCCCGGACTGTTGATCGACAGAATGACGCCTGCGGTGCCCTTGTCCTCGAAAGCCGCTTGCAGCCCGGAAATGATTTGCTCGGCGCTTATATCGCTGCGGCTGCTGATGGTTCCGGTCATGCGTACCAGCGCTGTATGCCGCTTGCCGTCGGACAAGCGATCTCCGGCGCCCGGCCAATCCATCACAGCGGCCAAGAAAATCACCAGATAGGCAAAGCCTAAAAATTTGAAGAATATCCCCCAGCGCCGGCGGCGGCGCTGCTCGGCCAAGCCTTCAGAGGCCAGCTTCTCGATGATGCGGCGTTCCCAGTTCGGGTCGCTACGGTCGTTATCTTGGTTCACGGCAGAGTTTTCGTTTAGTGAAACGCGGAGTATAGACCGGTTGGCAAGCCATGTCGCCGCAACCCGCCAATGAGAATCGCCAATGCGCTACCATAACGGCAGACAATGACTAAGGAGTGGCACATGATCCACCTTGCCGACTATCCCAACATCCGGCTACTGCTCTGGGGAAATCAGGAGCGCTGAAAGATATATTCGCAAGAGATAATTGATAATGATTTATCTTACGGAGGATTCAAGGTGGCAAATTATTTGATTGTTTGTGTCGAATCAGCAAAAAACGAGAAAATTGAACATTGGTTTTCATTGATGAATGAGTCATCAACAGATCTTCTAAAGATTTCGACATATGGAGAAACCACATGTTATTACTTGGCCAACCATGGGAAGAAGGATGAAGTAGTGCATGGAGGAGTGTTCAAGGGATATGCAATTGATCATGAGCGTAGCAAAATAATATACAGCGGGGGAAACACCACAGTTCCAAACGTTCATTGGCCAATGCCGGGCTGTTATATCAGACTACAACAAGAATTTGATGATGTAGTTGTTGGAAATGACCTTTTTGCACAGCTATCCATGTTATATTTTGCTGAAAACGG
>JAISPO010000173.1 GCA_031274855.1 Zoogloeaceae bacterium
AGCAAGGCCGGTTTGCCGATGAAGTCACGGCTGGCGTCCTCAAGGGCGATTGTCCAGCGCAAGCCGGACTCGGTCGGCAGGGTGGTTTCGTCCATGTCGGAGCCGTAAAGGTTCATGCCCGCTTCAAGGCGCAGGGTGTCACGAGCGCCCAGTCCGACCGGCGCGACGCCCGCCGCCTCCAGTTTGCGCCAAGCCATCGGCGCTTGGGCAGCGGGCAGGGTGATTTCAAAGCCGTCCTCGCCCGTGTAGCCGGTACGCGCAATCAGCCAATCCTGCCATTCGGCGGCTTGAAAGACGATCAGATTCTCGCTGGCCGCCTTGGCTTCGGGAAACGCCGCCCAAAACTTGGCGCGGGCGTTCGGCCCCTGAACGGCAATCATCGCCAGTTCGGGGCGGTCAGCAATCGAAACCTTAAAGCCTTCGGCCTGCTGCCGCATCCATGCAATATCCTTGTCCGCCGTCCCCGCGTTGGCGACGATCCGGTACTTTTCCGGCGAGAAGAAATAGACGATCAAATCGTCGATCACGCCGCCGGCGGGATTCAACATGCAGGAATACAGCGCCTTGCCCGCCAGACTGAGTTTGGCGACATCGTTGGCAAGCAGTTTGCGCAGCCAGATTTGGGCATCGGCGTCGGCGATATCGACGGCGCGCATGTGCGAAACATCGAACATGCCCGCATCGCGGCGCACCCTGTGGTGCTCTTCGATCTGCGAACCGTAGTGGATCGGCATATCCCAACCGGCGAAGTCAACCATCTTCGCGCCAGCGGCGACGTGGCACTCATAGAGTGGAGTTTGTTTTCCCATAATTCAATGAGTTACAAGTAATTTCTCATGTGGTTTCTCAGAAACCACTCTCTCCCGGCGATAGCCCGAATTATGCCGCTACAGGCGGAAGGCGGCAAGTACCGCCTTTGATAAAAGCCGCGTTTACAGACTACAGGGTACAGGCTTTATACCTCCCCCTCGTCGTTCCCGCGTGTTTTTGGCGGGAACCCAGCGGCTTTGGTTTTCTTGGTAAAAGGTGAAGCTGATGTCGTTCCGCACGCAATCGTGAAATCCGTGTGGTATTTGGATTCTGCGACTGCGCTTCGCTTCGCGCAGAATGACAAGGGCGCGTAGTCTGCCCTGAACCCTTGATAAAATCACCGGATGAAAGCCGCGCTCAACGCCGATTTGCATTGCCATTCGATGGTTTCGGATGGCTTGTTGACGCCTGCCGATGTGGTGCGGCGGGCGCAGGGCAATGGGGTTGAGTTTCTGGCGCTGACCGACCACGACGAACTCGGCGGCTTGGCCGAAGCGGCGGCGGCAGCGCAGCAAGTCGGCTTGCCTTTCGTTAATGGGGTGGAAATCTCGGTCTCTTGGGGCGACGATCAGACCATCCATATTGTCGGGCTTGGCTTTGATCGTGAGCATGGCTCTCTGGTCGAGGGGCTGGCGAAGATTCGCAGCGGCCGCGATTCGCGCGCGCGGCGCATTGCCGCCGAGCTGGACAAGGTGGGCATCGGCGGCGCTTACGAAGGGGCGCTCAAGTATGTCGGCAATCCCGAGTTGATTTCGCGTTCGCATTTCGCCCGCTATATCGTCGAGCTTGGGCATGTCAAAGAGGTAAAAAACGTTTTCGATTGCTGGCTGGCCAAGGGCAAGCCCGGCTATGTGGCTCATCCTTGGGCGAGCATGGAGGAGGCTTTGGGCTGGATTGCCGATGCGGGCGGCATCGCGGTGGTCGCCCATCCGGGCCGCTACCGGCTTACGCGGGATGAAATTAAGGAAATGCTGTCTAAATTCAAGGAGTTGGGAGGTGTCGGCATCGAGGTGCTTTCCGGCTCCCATGACGCCAGTCACATCCGCAACTGCGCCCGTTTCGCGCGGCGCTATGGCTTTTTGGCCTCGCGCGGTTCCGACTTCCACGGTCCGGGCGAAAGCTGGGTCGATCTGGGCCGCCTGCCCAGTCTGCCTGAGGACTTGACGCCGGTTTGGACGAGGTTGCGCTGATGGCCGAATTACTTTCCCTGCACCCGCAAGACCCGCAGCCACGGCTGATCCGGCAGGCTGCGCAGATGCTGCGCGAGGGCGCGTTGGCGGCGTTTCCGACCGATTCGGCCTATGCGCTCGGCGGCCATTTGGGGGATGTGGCGCTGCTCGACCGCATCCGGCATATCCGCGGGGTGGATGAGCGCCACCACTTCACCCTCATGTGCCGTGACCTTTCCGAAATCGCCACCTATGCCCGTGTCGATAACGCCCAATACCGGCTGCTGAAGGCGACCACGCCCGGGGCCTACACTTTCATTCTGGAGGGCAGCAAGGAATTGCCGCGCCGTGTGCTGCACCCCAGACGCAAAACCATCGGCCTGCGCATTCCCGATCACCCCTTGGTGCTTGCCCTGCTCGGCGAACTCGATCAACCGATTCTTTCCTCGACCCTGCTGCTGGCCGGTGACGAGCAACCCTTGTCCGACGCCAACGAAATCGAATCCTGCCTCGGCAACGCGCTTGATTTAATCCTCGATTGCGGCCC
>JAISPO010000192.1 GCA_031274855.1 Zoogloeaceae bacterium
TTCAGGGTTCAGGTTACAGGTTTCAGGTTACAGTTTTTGGTGTTGAGGCTCGCTACGCGAGCCTCAACAAATATCGCTGAAACCTGGACCCTGAACCCTGTATCCTGAAAGTCACGCCGCAGGTGTGCTGTGCTGTTGCGCGACTTCGACCGACAGTAGCGCCGCGGCATTGACGATCCGCCGCACGGTGGCGGTGGGCGTCAGAATATTCACGGGCTTGGCGGCGCCGAGCAGCATGGGGCCGACGGTGAGGCCGTCGCCTGCGGCTTTGAGCAGATTGAACGCGATGTTGGCGGCGTCCAGCGTCGGCATTACCAGAAGGTTGGCCGGCCCTTTGAGGCGGGAGGGCGGAAAGATTTGCTGCCGGATTTCTTCAGACAGCGCGGCATCGCCGTGCATCTCGCCTTCGACTTCCAGTTGCGGCGCGCGTTGGCAGATCAGTTCCAGCGCCTTGCGCATTTTCAGCGCGGTCGGCGTGTTGTCGGTGCCGAAGCTCGAATGCGAAAGCAGCGCGACTCTGGGCGTCAAACCGAAGCGGCGCACTTCTTCGGAGGCCAGCACGGTCATCTCGGCGACCTGTTCGGGCGTCGGGTCGTAATTGACGTAGGTGTCGCCGATGAACAGCGTGCGATTGGGCAGCACCAGCATGTTGATGGCATGGAGGCTCTCCACCCCCGGCTTGCGGCCGATCACATCGTCGATGTATCTCCGGTGCAGTCCGTGGCGGCCAAAGGTGCCGCAGATCATGGCGTCGGCATCGCCGCGCCGGACCAGCATCGCGCCGATCAAAGTGGTGCGGCGGCGGACTTCCCGCTTGGCGTATTCGACGCCGACGCCCTTGCGGCAGGTCAGCGCGTAGTAATCCTGCCAAAGCTCCTTGTAACGGGCATCGGAATCGGGATTGATCAGTTCGAAGTCAACACCAGCGCGAATGCGCAGACCCTGCTTGACGATGTGCGCGTCGAGTACCTGAGGCCGGCCAATCACGATAGGCTTGGCCAAGCCTTCGTCGACAACGGTTTGCACCGCGCGCAATATGCGGTCGTCTTCGCCTTCGCAGAAAACGATGCGGGCCGGTTTCTTCTTGGCGGCGGCGAAAACCGGGCGCATTATCAAGCCGGTCTGGTAGACAAACTCGCTCATGTGCTGCCGGTAGGCCGCCATGTCGGCAAGCGGCCGCGTCGCCACTCCCGAATCCATCGCCGCCTGCGCGACAGCCGGAGCGACCATGACAATCAGGCGCGGATCGAAGGGCTTGGGGATCAAATATTCAGGGCCGAAAGCGAGGTCTTCCTGCCCGTAAGCCGCGGCGACTTCCTCCGACTGTTCGGCGTGCGCCAGTTCGGCAATCGCGCGTACCGCCGCGATTTTCATCGCCTCGTTAATGGTCGTCGCGCCGACATCGAGCGCGCCGCGGAACATGTAAGGGAAACACAACACGTTGTTGACCTGATTCGGATAATCCGAACGGCCCGTGCCGAGCATCGCGTCGGGCCGCACGGCCTTGGCGTCCTCAGGCAGAATTTCGGGATGCGGGTTGGCCATCGCCAGAATCAGCGGATTGGCGGCCATGCCCTTGACCATGTCCTGCTTCAGCACGCCCTTGGTCGACAGGCCGAGAAAGATGTCGGCGCCGGGCATGGCATCGGCCAGCGTGCGCGCATCCGTCGTCTGCGCGTAACGCGCCTTCGACTTGTCGAGTTTTTCGCGTCCGCTGTGAATGACCCCCTTGGAATCGCAGACGTAAACATTCTTGCGATCAAGCCCGAGACTGACCAGCAAATCGAGACAGGCAATCGCCGCGGCGCCGGCGCCGGAACACACCAGCTTGACCTGCGCGATGTCCTTGTTCGCCACGCGCATACCGTTAAGCACGGCGGCGGCGGTGATGATGGCCGTGCCATGCTGATCGTCATGGAACACCGGAATGTTCATCCGCTCGCGCAGTTTGGCTTCGATGTAGAAGCACTCCGGCGCTTTGATGTCCTCCAGATTGATGCCGCCGAAAGTCGGCTCCAGCGCGGCAATGATGTCGACGAGCTTGTCCGGGTCTTTTTCATTGATCTCGATATCGAAGACATCAATACCGGCGAACTTTTTGAACAGCACTCCCTTGCCTTCCATGACCGGCTTTCCGGCCAGCGGGCCGATGTTGCCCAGCCCAAGTACTGCGGTGCCATTGGTCACGACGGCAACCAGATTGCCGCGTGCGGTGTACTTGTATGCGTTGACGGGATCGTCAGCGATTTCCTCACAGGCCGCGGCCACGCCGGGCGAGTAGGCGAGCGACAGCTCTCCCTGATTGGTCAACGGCTTGGTCGGCGTTACTGCAATCTTGCCGGGCTTGGGATAGAGGTGATAGTCAAGCGCGGCCTTGCGAAATCTTTCGTCCATGAAATAGGCATTCCTGCTGAATTGGGAGCATGATTGTACAATTCAGGAAAGCATCTTCAGACCACCTTTAATAAGGGAGAGAGAAAATGTCTCAAACCACAGTTGCAGCACCCGACTACGTCAAACACGCAAAGCTGAAGCAATGGGTCGCGGAAGTCGCGGCGCTGACCCAGCCGGATCGCGTCCACTGGTGCGACGGCTCGCAAGCCGAGTATGACCGCCTCTGCGCGCAAATGGTCGAAGCCGGAACTTTCATCAGGCTGAATCAGGCCAAGCGGCCCAATTCCTTCCTGGCCTGTTCCGATCCTTCGGACGTCGCGCGCGTTGAGGATAGAACGTACATCTGCTCCGCACGGCAGGAAGACGCCGGCCCGACCAACAACTGGGAAACGCCCGCCAAAATGAAAGAGACCCTGACCGGCCTCTTCAAAGGCTCGATGCGCGGCCGCACCCTGTATGTCATCCCCTTCAGCATGGGGCCGCTTGGTTCGCCGATCGCGCAAATCGGCGTCGAAATCAGCGACTCCCCCTATGTGGTCGTCAACATGCGCATCATGACGCGCATGGGCAAGGCGGTCTATGACGTTCTCGGCGCCAATGGTGCTTTCGTCCCCTGTCTGCATACAGTTGGCGCGCCGCTGGCTGCCGGTCAGGCCGATGTCAAATGGCCTTGCAACCCGACGGTCAAATACATCGTGCATTTCCCCGAAACGCGCGAAATCTGGTCTTACGGCTCAGGCTACGGCGGCAACGCGCTGCTGGGCAAGAAGTGTCTGGCGCTGCGCATCGCCTCGACCATGGCGCGCGACGAAGGCTGGCTGGCCGAGCATATGCTGATTCTCGGCGTCGAATCGCCCGCAGGCGAAAAGACCTATGTGGCCGCGGCCTTCCCCTCCGCTTGCGGCAAAACCAACTTTGCCATGCTGATTCCGCCACAGACATTCAACGGCTGGAAAGTCACCACAGTCGGCGACGACATCGCCTGGATCAAGCCCGGCGCCGATGGCCGCTTCTACGCCATCAATCCTGAAGCGGGTTATTTCGGCGTGGCCCCCGGCACCAGCGAAAAGACCAACTACAACGCCATGGCGACCCTGAAAGGGAACATCATCTACACCAACGTGGCGCTGACCGATGATGGCGACATCTGGTGGGAAGGCATGACCAAAGAGCCTCCGGCGCACTGCATCGACTGGCAGGGCAAGGACTGGACGCCGGCCGACGGCAAAGCCGGTCGCAAGGCCGCGCATCCCAATGCCCGCTTCACCGCGCCCGCATCGCAATGTCCGTCGATTGACCCGAACTGGGAAAATCCCGCGGGCGTGCCGATTTCCGCTTTCATTTTCGGTGGCCGCCGCGCAACCACGGTGCCTCTGGTTTATCAAGCGTTCAGCTGGAACTACGGGGTTTACATGGCCGCCACGCTCGGCTCCGAGACAACCGCTGCCGCCTTTGGTCAACAAGGCGTCGTCCGGCGCGACCCCTTCGCCATGTTGCCGTTCTGCGGCTACCACATGGGCGATTACTTCAATCACTGGCTGAAGATGGGGCATATCGTCGAGCACAACCCGAAGATGTTCTGCGTCAACTGGTTCCGCATGAACGAGCAGGGCCAATTCATCTGGCCGGGCTTCGGAGAAAACATGCGCGTGCTCAAGTGGATCGTCGACCGCGTCAAAGGCCGTGTCGCCGCCAAAGAGACCGTGCTCGGCTGGATGCCGCGCTTCAACGACATCGACTGGAGCGGACTCCCAATCACCGAAAAAGAGTTCAACGCGCTGGTCAATATCGACACCGACGCCTGGAAAGCCGAAATTGCCGGCCACAAGGAATGGTTCGACAAACTCGGCGCGCGCCTGCCGAAGCAACTGACGCTCAAACGCGACCTGTTCGAGCTGGCGCTGGCTGACTGATCTTCAAAGAAGCCAACAATGGCCGCCTTCGGGCGGCCATTTTTATTCTTCTGTCATTCTGCGCGGAGTGAAGCGACGTCGCAGAATCCAAACGCCGCATGGATTCCGCGACTGCGTGCGTGAATGACGGAGGGGTGTCAGACGTTGAACAGGAAGTTCATCACGTCGCCATCTTTGACGACGTATTCCTTGCCTTCGGCGCGCATTTTGCCGGCTTCTTTGGCGCCGGTTTCGCCTTTGCAGGCGATGAAATCTTCGTAGGCGATGGTTTGGGCGCGGATGAAGCCGCGCTCGAAATCGGTGTGGATGAC
>JAISPO010000056.1 GCA_031274855.1 Zoogloeaceae bacterium
CACCAAATCGCCCTCGTTCTCGCGATCCTCCTCATCGACGAGGATGACCATTTTGCCGCCGCGCAAATCGGCGACGACTTCCTGAATCGGGCTGATACTCATGTGAGGATTCTTTGGCAGCGTTGGGGCGGTAATTTTACCCCTGCGCGTCCGAATTCAGCATCCGTTCGACATAGCGGGCGATTAAATCGGCTTCCAGATTGACCCTGACGCCGGATCGGCAACGCTTGAGCGTGGTGGCCGCGACAGTATGCGGGATCAGATTGATCGAAAATTCGGGGCCGCTGACGCGGTTGATTGTCAGGCTGACGCCATCCACCGCAATCGAACCTTTGCGGGCGATGTATTTGGCCAATTCAGCCGGAGCGCGAATCACCAACTCGTGTGATTCGCCGATCCGCTCGAACTTCACCACCTCGCCGACGCCATCCACATGACCCGAAACGAGATGACCGCCGATGAAATCCGAAAGCCGCATCGCCTTTTCCAGATTGACCTCGCCGAGCGCATCAAGCCCCGCCGTGCAGTTCAATGTCTCGCGCGACACGTCGACCTTGTAACCGCTGTCCGTCTTCTCGATCACCGTCAGGCAAACGCCGCCATGCGCAATTGAGTCGCCAATCGCCACATCGGTCAAATTAAGCCCCGGCGCCGTGATGGTCAGACGCAACCCCTTTTCCAGAGGCTGAAAATGGGAAATTTTGCCGATGGCGGTAACGATGCCGGTGAACATGGGAGCGCGCAAGAGACTAAAAAATTATTATAAATTCTGTTTTCCGAGGAACAGGTGAGCAATGTTGTTATTGTCAGCATTGATGTCATCCGGTACTTTGAACTTGCCCTTGGCAACACCGATACGCTTTCCAGCAGGCGCTGAATCCATCGGTATCTGCCTGGCAATCACGGCGTACATCGCATCCGGCGCCAAGTCGATTCCATCCGGCCACGTTACCGCGCCGTGCTCGACAAACGCCTGCTTAAAAATGGATGGATCGGCCAGCGCGGCAAAGACTCCGGCATTGGGTGACTGGATGAGGTCCGTGAGGTCTACTACGCCCTTAGTATCGTCCACGAATCGGACGCGCAGCCGGAATTCCGGCAGGCTTTCCACCGCCGCTACGCGCCACGGCATACATGGCCGGATCGACGGGGTTACTGCAAGGGGCGAATCTTCTTGAGCGGTTGATTGCGGACGCATAGTTCCCAATCCTCCATAAGTTCGGTGCGGTGTTCCTGCGCCCATTCCAGAATCAGGGCAAGGGCGCGGCGCGGCATTTCACCTTCCAGAATATCCAGAGTCTGAATATCAATCAATGTCTCGTGCTCGGCATAGAGCGCGTGAAAATGCGGCGGCGCGTGATCGTGCCAGAACATCTGGATCAAGATTCCGTAAAATGTACTGATAGTTGGCATCTGAACCGCCCTCCTTTCCGCAATCCGGCCCCATGATAGCGTGACACCAAAGGGAAAGCAGCCAAAATTGCATTGGACTCAACAGAATCAGAAGGACACATCGCCGATGATTACCCCGCAAGAAGCCCTCCAGCGCACCATCGAGCACCGCGAAATTTTTCATGACGAGATGCTGCATTTGATGCGGCTCATCATGCACGGCGAACTCTCGCCGGTGATGACGGCCGCCATTCTCGCCGGACTGCGCACCAAGAAAGAGACCATCGGCGAAATTGCCGCCGCCGCGACCGTCATGCGCGAACTCAGCACCAGAGTGGTTGTGCCGGATAACCCCAACTTCGTTGATATCGTCGGCACCGGCGGCGATGCCGCGTACAGCTTCAACATCTCCACGGCGACAGCCTTTGTCGTGGCTGCCGGTGGCGGCGCGGTCGCCAAGCACGGTGGCCGCAGCGTTTCCTCCAAATCCGGCAGCGCCGATGTGCTGGAAGCGCTGGGCGCCAATATCAACCTGCAACCGGCGCAGGTGGCCGATTGCATCCGGGCCACCGGTATGGGATTCATGTTCGCCCCCAATCATCATCCGGCCATGAAAAATGTTGCGCCGGTACGCAAAGAACTTGGCGTGCGCACCATTTTCAACATCCTTGGGCCGCTCACCAATCCGGCGGGCGCGCCCAATACTCTGATGGGCGTGTTTCACCCCGATTTGGTCGGCATTCAAGTGCGCGTCATGCAGCGGCTGGGCGCGGCGCATGTGCTGGTCGTCTGGGGCAAGGACAGCATGGACGAAGTTTCGCTTGGGGCCGCCACCATGGTCGGCGAACTCAAGGATGGCGTGGTCAGTGAGTATGAAATCCACCCCGAAGACTTCGGCCTGCAAATGGTTTCCGGCCGCAGCCTCAAAGTTGCCGACGCTCAGGAATCGAAAGCCATGCTGCTCTCGGCGCTGGAAAACAAATCCGGCACCGCCCGCGAAATCGTCGCCTTTAACGCTGGCGCGGCGCTTTATACCGCCAACCTCGCCGGCTCAATCGGTGCAGGCATCACCCAAGCCCGCGAGATTATCGCCAGCGGCGCGGCGCGCGCCAAGGTCGACCAGTTCGTGCAATTCACGCAGAAATTCGCATGAGCGACATTCTGCAAAAAATTCTCGCCGTCAAACGCGAGGAAATCGCTGCCGCGCAAGCCGTCAAGCCGCTCGCCACGCTACGCGCCGAAGCCGAGGCCCAACTGCCGCCCCGCGATTTCCTTGGCGCGATACGGGAAAAAATCAGCCGTGGCAACGCCGCCATCATTGCCGAAATCAAAAAAGCCAGCCCCTCCAAAGGTGTGTTGCGCCCCGATTTCCGCCCCGCCGACATTGCCGCCAGCTATGCGCAACACGGCGCCGCCTGCCTCTCGGTACTCACGGATCGCCAGTTCTTTCAAGGCGCGCCGGAATACCTGCAAGCCGCCCGCGCCGCCTGCCAACTGCCGGCGCTGCGCAAAGATTTCATCATCGACCCCTATCAGGTCTATGAAGCCAGAGCCATGAATGCCGATGCGATTCTGCTCATCGCCGCCGCTCTCCCGTTAGCGCAAATGCAAGAAATGGAAGCCATCGCCCAATCGCTCGGCATGGCTGTACTGGTTGAATCCCACGACGGTAACGAACTCGACGCTGCCCTGCAACTGCAAACCCCGCTCATCGGCATTAACAACCGCAACCTGCGCAGCTTTGAAGTCAGCCTGCATACCACGCTGGCCCAACTGCCGCGCATTCCGGCTGATCGCATCATCATCACCGAATCCGGCATCCTCGCCCGCCCCGATGCCGCCCTGATGCGCCGCCACGGCGTCAACGCCTTCCTCGTCGGCGAGGCCTTCATGCGCGCCGCTGAACCGGGCGAGGAACTCGCGCGGCTGTTCGCTTAAAGTGGCTTTGCTTCAAACGTATTACAGAGCGCAGGTCTCAGACTGACAGGTTATGGATAAAATCTGAATCCTGTAACCTGAACCCTGTGCCCTGAATGGAACTCCCCGGTTTTTATTCCCTCATCGCCGATGACATGAAAGCAGTCGATGCCGTGATCCGGCAGCGGCTGCATTCCGAGGTTGTGCTTGTGCGGCAGGTTGCCGAGTACATTGTCAGCGGCGGGGGCAAGCGGATGCGGCCTGCGCTGGTGCTGCTGACGGCCAAGGCGATGGGTTACGCGGGGGACAAGCATCATGAGCTTGCCGCAGTCGTCGAGTTCATTCATACCGCGACCCTGCTGCATGACGATGTGGTGGACGAATCGGCGTTGCGCCGTGGCCGCGAGACGGCCAACGCGCTGTTCGGCAATGCGGCCAGCGTGCTGGTCGGCGATTTTCTGTATTCGCGCGCCTTCCAGATGATGGTCGGCGTGGGCAGTATGCGCGTGCAGGAAGTGCTGGCCGATGCCACCAACGTGATTGCCGAGGGCGAAGTCCTGCAACTGATGAATTGCCACAACGCCGATATCGACGTTGAGGAATATCTGCAAGTCATCCGTTTCAAGACGGCCAAGCTGTTCGAGGCCGCGGCTCGCCTCGGCGCGATTCTCGGCAACGCGACGCCGGATGTCGAAGATGCGCTGGCACGCTACGGGATGCACCTAGGCACCGCTTTCCAACTGGTCGATGATGTGCTCGATTATTCGGGCGCCGAGGCGGAAACCGGCAAGCATCTCGGTGACGATCTTGCCGAGGGCAAGCCGACCCTGCCCCTGATCCACGTCCTCAAGCGTGGCACGCCGGAGCAGGCTGCCTGCGTGCGACTGGCCATCGAGGAAGGCGGGCGCGAAATGTTTCCGCAGGTGCTGGCGGCGGTCAAGGCCAGCGGCGCGCTTGAAGCCGCTCGCGCCTGCGCCCAAGCCGAGGCGCAAACCGCGATTGACGCGATTGCGCAACTTCCGGCTTCAACATCCAGAGATGCTCTGATAGAATTGCCGACCTTTTCAGTGGTTCGGCGCAATTGATGAACCACCGAGTCGGGGTGTAGCTCAGCCTGGTAGAGTACTGCGTTCGGGACGCAGGAGTCGGAGGTTCGAATCCTCTCACCCCGACCAATCAATTGGTCATAAGCCCATCAGCCGATCCGGTGTATCGGCTACTTCCTCAAAGCGTCACGAATCTCGCGCAGGAGAACAATGTCTTCCGGCGAGGGCGGCGGTTCAGCCGGCGCGGCAGGAGCGGCGGCTTGCCGCTTCAGACGATTCATCTGCTTGATGATGAGGAAGATGATGAAAGCAAGGATGATGAAGTTGAGCAGGATGGTGATGAAGCTGCCGTAGGCGAACACTGGCACGCCGGCCTTTTTCACTTCCGCCAGGGTTACGCCAACGCCGGCCGGTATGTCTTTCAGGGCGATGAAGTAGTTGTTGAAATCAAGGCCGCCAAACAGGCGTCCGACCACCGGCATGATGAGGTCGCCGACGATGGAATCGACGATTTTGCCGAAAGCGCCGCCGATAATGACGCCCACAGCCAGATCCATGACACTGCCCTTGACCGCGAATTCCTTGAATTCCTGTACGAAGCTGCTCATGAGTTATCTCCTTGCATTTGCCAGCCGCAAAGTCTGGCGCAGCGGCTCGGCGGGGTGATGGAAGGCGACCGGCCCGTCGGCCTTGGCGTTTACGAACTGGAAAACGAAGGGGTCTTGCGAGGCCAAAATTTCCTGCGAGCTGCCTTCGGCAACCAGTTTGCCGTCGTGGATGAAGTAGGCGTGGTCGGCCACTTCCAGTGACCGCATGACATCGTAGCTGACGATGATGGAAGTGACGGCCAGCGCGTCATTGAGCGAACGAATCAGGTGGGTGATGACCTTGAGCGAAATCGGATCGAGGCCGGCGAAAGGTTCGTCGTACATGATGAGGCGCGGATCGAGGGCGATGGCCCGCGCCAGCGCCACCCGCCGCGCCATGCCGCCGGAAAGCTCGTTCGGCATCAGGGTGTTGGCCCCGCGCAGACCGACCGCTTGCAACTTCATCAGCGCCATGCGGTGAATGATGTCCTCGGGCAGATCGGTCAGTTCCCGCATGGGGAAGGCGATGTTTTCATACACGCTGATGTCGGAAAACAGGCCGCCGGCCTGAAACATCATGCCCATGTCGCGGCGCAGGGCGTAGAGGCCGTCGCTGTCGAGTTCATCCACGCGCTTGCCGTTGACGCGCACCGAGCCGCGCTGCGGCTTGATCTGGCCGCCCAGCAGTTTGAGCAGCGTGCTTTTGCCCGATCCTGAAACACCGAGAATCGCAGCGATTTTGCCGCGTGGCACGCGCAGGCTGAGGCCGCGCAGAACCTGATTATCGCCATAAGCGAAATGGAGGTCGTCGATCTCGATGATGTATTCGCTGCTCATGGCCGCCATTCTACGGGTTTCAGGGTTCAGCAATATTGATTGAGGTTCGTTGCACGAACCTCAACACCAAAAACTGTACCCTGTATCCTGAAACCTGTACCCTGACTAATACTCCGCTGGATCGACATCGAGATGCCAACGCAACTCGCGTGGCGTCTTGAATTCGCGCAGCAGCGCCATCCATGCGGCGAGGAATGCCTGTAACGCGGGGCGGTTTTGCGATTCGACCAGCAGTTGGCCCCGCTCCAGATTTTTCAGGCGGGCCAGCCGCATGGGCACGGGGTCGTAGAGCGCGATTACAGCGGCGGCGAGTGGTTCTGCGGCGGCGCGGGCGGCATGGAGAAAGTCGATGGCCTGCGCCATTTCCGGCGCTTCGGCGCGCAGCATGGCTTGATAAGAGAAGGGCGGGAAGCCCGCCGCTTGGCGGTCGTTGAGCTGGTTGCGGGCAAAGGCCGCGTAATCGTGTTCGACCACGGCGCGATAAAGCGGCTGCGCCGGATATTCGGTCTGGATCAACACCTCGCCGGGCAGATTGTGGCGGCCGCTGCGTCCGCCGACCTGCATCAGTTGCGCGAACAGGCGTTCGGGCGAGCGGAAGTCGGCGGCGAACAGGGCCTCGTCCGCGCCAACCACGCCGACCAGCGTTAGCCGTGGAAAGTCGTGGCCCTTGGCCAGCATTTGCGTACCGATCAGCATGTCGGCCTCGCCCGCGTGAATGGCGGCCAGCAGCGCCTGCCACTTGGCTGGCGTACTGGCGGAATCGCGGTCGATGCGCAAAATGCGCGCTGCGGGGAAACGCTCGGCCAGCGCGGCTTCGAGCCGCTGCGTGCCACGGCCAAACGGGTGAAGGTCTTGATTGCCGCAGCCGGGGCAGGCGCGGGGAATGGCGGCTTCAAGGCCGCAATGGTGGCAGCGCAGCCGCCGGTCGGCCAGATGCAGCACCATGTTAGCCGCGCAGCGTCGACAGCGCGACACCCAGCCGCAGGCCGGACAAACCAGTACCGGCGCATAGCCGCGCCGGTTGAGGAAGACCAGACTTTGTTCCCTGCGCGCCAGCCGCTCGCTGAGCGCCGCGATCAGGGCGGCGCTCAGGCCGTCTTGCAGCTTTTCCTTGCGCGTGTCGATAATGCGGACGGTGGGCGGCGCGGCCGCCACCGCGCGGCGCGGCAGTTCGAGCAGGCGATAGCGTCCGGCCTGCGCATGATGGAAAGTTTCCAGCGAGGGCGTGGCCGAACCGAGCACGATGGGAATGCCGAGTTGCTTGGCGCGAAAAACCGCGACATCGCGGGCCGAATAGCGCAAGCCCTCCTGCTGCTTGAAAGAAGCGTCGTGCTCCTCATCGACCACGATCAGGCCGAGGCGCGGTAGCGGCATGAATACCGACAGGCGCGTGCCGAGCACGATATCCGCCCGTCCTGCCAGCGTGTCGAGGAAGCCGCGCGCGCGCGCCGCGTCGGCAACGCCGCTATGCGCCGCCACGACATGCGCGTTGGGGAAGCGATTACTCACACGCTGTTCGAGCTGCGGCGTCAGCGCAATTTCCGGTACCAGCATCAAACCCTGCTTACCCTGCGCGAGCAGGGCGTCGATGGCGCGCAAATAAACCTCGGTCTTGCCGGAGCCGGTGACGCCATGCAGCAGAAAGGCGGTAAAGCTTTGCGCCGAAGTGATTGCTTCCACCGCCGCCTGCTGCTCAGGCAGCAGCGCGGGTAACGCAGGCGTATCCACAGCAGCGCGCGGGTTGATTTTTTTCTCTCTGGGCAGCTTGCCCTTGCGCAGCAGGGGCGGCAGGGCGAAAGCCATCACCTGACCGAGCGGATGCTGATAATAGCGGCTGCAAAACTCACACAGCGCCAGCCAATCCGGCGGTAGCGGCGGCATATCGCGCAGGATGGCGGCGACGGGCTTCAGTTTTTCTGCCGGTTGATCGCTGCTCGCGGTCACGTCGACGATGACGCCGCACTTGGTGCCAGTGCCGAAGGGCACCTGCACACGCAAGCCGATATCCGCCGCCGTCGCGTCATCGGCGCGATAGTCGAACAGGCGCGGCAGGGGAACATCAAGCGCGACTCGAACGAAGGTCATGGGCTTGCGAACTTCCATCATCGGCAATCAATAAGTTTGGCTTGGTTTGTTCGATTCCACTTCCATTTACGAGGCTAATTGACTGTGCCGCCAAGAGATTTTTTCTTGCCCACAAAAACTGTGGATAAGTTTGTGGGCAAAGGCTCTGGACGAAAGCTAAGTAACGGTACTGTAACGAAAATTTAACACCCGCTCAATTATGAGGCGAGTTTTTATGCTTAAAAAACAGCGACTTAAGAATTCACTGAAAAAATGTACGGCTATTGGCGGCATTGGTGAAAGTTGACCGGAAACTGTGTATAAATGGTTTGTCAACCCCCCTTGCCGAGCCTGTAAGGGCGGGCTTTCCCGGAGGGCTGGTTCGGGGAGTCGCATGGGGCCGGCAATTTCGCCGCCGTCTTTTCGAAACACCGGCCCGGTCAGCCCGGGGGAGAGAAAGCGCCGTGGAAGCCGCGGCTGTATTGGCGCACGGTGTCGATCAGCACGGTAACGCTGTCGGGATGGACATGTTGCGAAATGCCATGCCCCAGATTGAAGACGTGGCCGCTGTTGCCGGAGTGCTGACCGAAACTGTCCAACACCCGCTTGGCTTCGCAGGCGATGCCTTCCGGTGAGGCGAACAATGCGACGGGATCGAGATTGCCCTGCAAGGCAACGCGGTCGCCAATGCGCCGCCGCGCCGCGCCGATATCGGTTGTCCAGTCGAGACCGACCGCATCGACGCCGATGGCGGCAATCGCTTCCAGCCACTGTCCGCCACCCTTGGTGAACACGATGGACGGCACGCGCTCGCCGTCTTGCGTTTTCTTCAAATTGGCGATGACGCGCTCCATGTAGGCGAGCGAAAATTCCTTGTACGCCCACTCCGGCAACATGCCGCCCCAGGTGTCGAACACCATCGCCGCCTGCGCGCCCGATTCGATTTGCGCGTTGAGATAATCGGTCACGGCGGTGGCCGTTACGTCGAGAATGCGATGAAGCAGATCGGGCCGGCTGTAAAGCATGGTCTTGATGGTGCGGTAATCCTCCGAACCGCCGCCTTCGACCATGTAACAGGCCAGCGTGAAAGGCGAGCCGGAAAAGCCGATCAGCGGCACGGAATTTTTCAACGCGCGGCGAATCTCGGCGACCGCATCCATGACATAACGCAAATGCGCGTTGGGATCGGGCGCGGCAAGATTGCGAATCTCCCACTCCTCGCGCAAGGGCCGTTCGAAGCGCGGCCCTTCGCCTTCCGCGAAGTAGAGGCCGAGACCCATCGCATCGGGCACCGTCAAAATGTCGGAAAACAGAATTGCCGCATCAAGCGGATAACGGGCCAGCGGTTGCAGGGTCACTTCACAGGCCAGCGCCGGTGATTTGCACAGTTGCAAAAAGCTGCCGGCGCGTTTGCGGGTCGCGCAGTATTCGGGCAGGTAGCGGCCCGCCTGACGCATCAGCCAAGTCGGAGTGTAGTCAGTCGGCTGGCGCAGCAGCGCACGCAGAAAGGTATCGTTTTCAGGGCGGGCCATAGTCGAAAATCCAGTTGAATGCCCGAATTATCGCACGCTCCCCACTGCGTGAAATTCCCTACTCGTCGCCCTTGCCGCCGCGCAGGCCCAGGTCTTTCAGCTTGCGGTAAAGGTGGGTGCGTTCCAAGCCCGACTTCTCGGCCAGGCGCGTCATGTTGCTGCCGTCGACGCGCAGGTGGTACTCGAAATAAACGCGCTCGAATAATTCACGCGCTTCGCGCAGGGGCAGATCGAGCGTCGCAGGCGGGAGACCGGCGGGTAGCATGGGTGTTGTCGCGATGGCTGCGGGCGCCGTTGCGGTTGCCGCGCCAACGGTTTTGGGGAACAGCACCCGCCCGATTTCGTCGCTGTCGATTTCCTCGTCCAGCGCGGCCAGCGCAACCGAGCGGATGGCGCTTTTCAACTCGCCATAGCCTTCCGGCCAGTCATGTTGACGCAGGCTATTGAGCGCCGCCGTGCTGAAACGCCGCAATGGCGTCTCGCCCGACTCCACCAGATTCGCCAAAAGGTGGCTGGCGATTTCAGGAATTTCATCCTTCAATTCGGCAAGGCTGGGCAGGGCCAGCCAGACTTCGGCCAGACGGCGCAGGGGTGCTTCATCCCATCCGCCCGCGACCAGATTGGCTGCGTTTTGCGTCGTTCCGGCAATCAGGCGCAGGTTGTATTTTTCAAGGCGGTCGAGGGCGAATAGCAGATTCTTTTGTTGCAGGCGCGTCAGACGCGCCAACTCCTCGCAGTACAGGCTGCCGCCGCTCGCCATTTCGAGCATTTCGATACTGAGCGGTTCGGAACTGGCCGCCAAATCCAGCCAAGCCTTGCCCGGCACTTGCAGCGTGCGCGCCGCCAATTCGACAATGCCGCCAGACGCCGAGCGGAACAGCAATGCGCGGTTTTTGGCCGTCACCTGCTCAATGCGGCGCTTGAGATCTTTGAGCGGCGCGGAGCGTGTGAAGGCGGCCAGCGACAGGCTGGCCGGCGCTCGCTGCTGTCCACGCTCGAGACCGTGGTTGACCGCCGCCAGCAACTTTTGCATCCCGATCGGCTTTTCCAGAAAATCGAGCGCGCCGATCCGGGTGGCTTCGACCGCCGTATCAATCGTGCCATGCCCCGACATCATGATGACCGGCATCGACAACTGGCCACCGGCGGCCCACTCCTTGAGCAGGGTAATACCGTCGACATCCGGCATCCAGATATCGAGCAGGACGAGATCGGGATGCGCTTCATCACGGGCCTGCCGCGCCGCTGCCGCGTTCTCGGCCAGCCGCACATCGTGGCCTTCGTCTCTCAAAATTTCCGAGAGCAGTTCTCGAATGCCGACTTCGTCATCAACCACCAGTATCTGTGCCATGTATCCCCCCTACGCGGCCAACGGCAGCTTGAGCGTGACTTCCGCGCCCCCGCCTGTGCGATTAAGCAGCCGCAGTTCCCCTTTGTGATCCTCGACAATCTTCCTGACGATGGCAAGCCCCAATCCGGTGCCTTTGGTTTTGCTGCTCACATAAGGCTCGCACGCGCGCGCCAGAATCTGGACGCCGAAGCCCGGGCCGTTGTCGCTCACTGTCACCGCCACGCGGCGCTCCTCGCGGCGCGTGGCCACAATGATCTTCGGCGCGCCCGCAACCGGCGGATGCTCGACCAGCGCCTCGCGCGCGTTTTTGATGAGGTTGTGCAGCACCTGGCGTATCTGGCTGCCGTCGGCCAGCGCCAGAGGCAGTTCCGGCGTCAGACTGGTTTCGAGCAGGGCGGCATCGGCTTCGTAGAGATGCATCAACTCGCGGATCAAGGCATTGACATCGAGCGGCGCCAATACCGGCGGCGGCGTCTTGGCGTAGTCGCGGAAGTTGTTAATCATGTGCTTCAAGGCATCGACCTGATTGACGATGGTCGCAATCGAACGGTTCAGCATTTCGCGGTCATCGCCGGCCAGCTGCTCGGCGAGTTTGATTTGCAGGCGCTCGGCGGACAGACGGATCGGCGTCAGCGGGTTTTTGATTTCATGCGCGAGGCGGCGCGCCACCTCGCCCCAGGCGATTGAACGCTGGGCGGAAATCAACTGACTGATATCGTCGAACACCACGACATATCCACCGCCGCCTGTTCCCGGCAACATCGAGCCGCGCAAGAGCAGTGTTTGCGGCACGCCCGCCGCGCCTTCAAACTCGAACTGTTGTTGCCACTCCGGCCCCTGTTCGCGGAATGCCGCCATCACGGTGGCGGCAAGCGTCTGATGGTGTTGCCATTCGGGCAGCGGTGTTTTTCCGAGCGCCGCCAGATCGTCCTTGAGAATGGCGCCGGCGCTGCGATTGACCCCCTGCAAGCGAAACTCGGCATCGAAGGCCAGCACTCCCGCCGACAGGTTGGCTAGCACGCTTTCGAGATAAGCCTGCTGGCGGCTCGCCTCGCTGCGGGCTTCGTCGAGCTGGCGCGTCATGTCGCTGAAAGACCTCGTCAGGACGCCCAGTTCGTCATGCGACTTCCAGGCAACCCGCGGCGTAAAGTCGCCCGCGGCCACCGCCTGCGTGCCTTCAGCCAGAATCAGGAGCGGCCGCACCAGCCGTTCCGCGAGAAAGAAAGCCAGCGCCACTGCCGCAAACAGGGCCACCAGCAGCGTGAAAGTCAGGGTCAGGGTGTAAATGCGCTTGAGGCCGTCCCGCGCCAGTTGCAGGCTCTGGTAGTCCTGATAGGCAGCGTTAACGGCCTCGGTGCTGGCCGCTACCGCCGATGGCACCGGCTGGATCAGTTGCAGAATCTGCGGCGTGACGCCGAGATCGAAACCGGCCACGGGTATCAGGATGCGCACAGTCAGGCCGCTCTCCGCATCGCCTTCAATGGCCGATGTGCCCCGGCTGAAACGGGCCTGCCGCAAATGGGTCAGAGAAGGCACAGACGGCAGCAGGCTGCTCATGTCTTCGCTGCTGCTGGCAACGGCGCTGCCGTTCAGATCGAACAGGGCCGCTGACTGAATACCGGCCTGTTCGCGCAGACGGTTGAGCAGGCGCGGGGCCGGTTCCTGCGTTTCCGCAAGCTGCGCGGCCATGTCGCGGCCTGTTTCCAGCAGGTTCGCCTTCATGGCATCCAGCACATTGCGCCCCAGATTGAGGCCGCCTTCCAGCGCCTTATCCACCCGCACGTCGAACCAGGAGTCGATACTTTTCACCGCGAACAGCATCGACACGCCATAAAGCATCATGCCCGGCAAGACGGCCATCAACGCCAGCATGACGACCAGCCGGGATTTCAGGCGCGAGCCGAAAACGCGCTGGCGATATTCGCGCTTCAGGCGGCGCAACTGGATGGCGATGGGTACCAGCAGCGTTACCGCCGCCACTGCGTTAATGCCGATCAGCAGCGGGTAATGATTGGCGAACAAATCGGTATTGGCGCTTGCCGTGACCAGCAGGAACAGCAGCAGCGCCAGCAGGATGCCCAGAATGCCGATCAGGGGCAGAAACAGTTTTCTCACGGGTCGGGCGCTCCGGTCTGATCGAGCGATTCAGTCTGATCGAGAACTCCGGCCGTGAATTCCCAGCGCACGGTCTTTGCGTTTACCTGCCAAGTCTTGCTTGCCAGCGCGTCCAACTGCAAGGGTTTTGGCAACTGGCTTTTGTCGAGATCCAGCCGCAGTTCGGCGACGTAGGTATTGTCCGGCGTCAGCGCGGCAAGGTCGGCGACCACCAGATTATTGACATGGCCGAGCACGCGCAGCACATCGGACAGGGTCGCGTAACTGCTGTAAAGGCCGCCTGTCGACAGGCGGTATTGCTGCGTCAGGGCGTTGTAGGACAGGCGGTAATGAAGGGTGCGTCCGGCGATGCGCTCATCAAACCAGTACCAGCGTTTGCGCTCGATGTTGAACTCAAGCGTGAATGCCAGCGTAACGCCGCGCATCAGCGCCTCTTCCAGATGATCGCCAAGCTCGATGTTGAATCCGGCGCTGAGAACATAACCTTCCTCAGTTGGCGTCAACTGGCTGCGCGTCGGCTCGATGACACCGGCAAGGGCCGCCTGCGCGGCCAAAGCCAGAACCGCCAGCACAATCAGGCTAGCGTTTCGCAAGGCGCGCGTAAAAAAAACCATCTTGGTCGGCATCAGGTATCAGTTGCCATTCTGGTTGACCATGCACCGGCAGGCGCTGCGCGTCGGCATGACGCGCCATGAAAGCCGCCACCTGATGCGCGTTCTCTTCCGGGAAAAGCGAGCAAGTTGCATAGAGCATTGTGCCACCCGGCGCGAGCGCGCGCCACAGGGCATCGAGAATTTCTGCCTGAGCCGCGGCAAAACCGGCGATATCGTCAGACCGGCGCAACCACTTGATGTCGGGATGACGCCGCGCCACGCCGGAGGCGGAACAGGGCACATCGGCGAGGATGCGTTCGAATGGCTGCCCGTCCCACCAGCTTGTCAGGTCGCGGCAATCGGCGGTTTTCACTGTCGCGGCAAGCCCGAGACGGCTCAGGTTTTCGTCAATGCGCGCGGCGCGGCGGGCGTCGGCATCGAGCGCGGTTAGATCGATATCGGCAAGCTCCAGCAGATGCGCCGCCTTGCCGCCGGGCGCTGCGCAGGCATCCAGCACGCGCATACCGGATCGGGCATCCAGCAGCAGGGCGGCCTGCTGCGCTCCGAAGTCCTGCACGGAAACTCGTCCGGCGGCAAATCCGGGCAGGCGCTCGACCGGCACGGGACGCTCGAGCCGGATCGCAACATCGCCGAGTTGATGGGCGGCGATACCGGCTTGGGCAAGCTCGTCCATCACTTCAGCCGGTGTGGCGCGACGCGCATTGACGCGCAGCGTCATCGGCGGATGCTGATTGCCCGCTGCGGCGATATCTTCCCAGCGGGCCGGAAAACTCGTCCGCAATTTATCCAGCCACCAGTGGGGATGCCGGTAACGCGCCACCTCGTCAGCATCGGCGGCTTCAGTCAGTTCTGCCTGCTGCCGCAGGAAGTTGCGCAAGACGGCATTGACCAGCCCGCGGTATTTGCCGCGCACCATGATGGTCGCCGCGGAAACCGCCTGATCGACGATGGTATGCGCCTCCTGCGGGCGGTTTTCGAGGCGCTGCAAAGCCGCCAGCAACAGGCCGCGCGCGACGGCATCCGTCAGCGGACGCGCCATTAATCTTTCCAGATAAAAATCGCTGCGCCCGAAACAGCGCAAGGGGTTGAACGCCAGATCAATAACCGCAGGGCGGTTGACCGGCGGCAACTGCAACGCGCTGAGCGCGGCATCCAAGTTGCGTCCGGCGATGACCGCGCCGATAGCCTGCGCCGCCGCGTGCAGCGAAAAGGCCAGTGAATCGACGGGCAGGCGCGGGGGCATGGCCGGAACAGTTCAGCAGCCGAAGCGCATACCGGCAGCGATCGGTGTGCCGTGCAGAAAGTCTGCTGCCGCCAGACGTTTTCCACCGGATTTCTGAAGTTCGGTAATCCGCAAGCTGCCCTCGCCGCAGGCGATCACAATGCCGTCATCGGCAACGGAAAGCACGGTGCCGGGGACGCCGCGATCAGAGGTGGCGACGCCATGCCACAGCTTGAGCGGCATATCGCCCAACATCGCCGCGCCGCCGGGGAAAGGATCGAAAGCACGCAAGCGCCGCGCCAGTTCGGACGCCGGACGCTCCCAGTCGAGCAGCGCCTCGGCCTTGCCGATTTTTCTGGCGTAAGTGATGCCCGCGGCAGGCTGGACAACCGGCGTCAGACAATCGAGATTTCTCAGGGCTTGCACAATCAAACGCGCGCCCTGCGCGGCCAGCCTGTTGTGCAGCGTGGCAGCGGTGTCCGTCCCGGCAATGGGCAGGGCTTCCGACAGCAGCATCGGGCCGGTATCGAGCGCGGCCTCCACGCGCATGATGGTTACGCCGGTCTCGCGGTCTCCGGCTTCAATGGCCCGCTGAATGGGCGCCGCGCCGCGCCAGCGCGGCAGCAGGGAAGCGTGAATGTTGAGGCAGCCCAGACGCGGAATGTCGAGCACAGCCTGCGGCAGTATCAGCCCGTAAGCGGCAACAACCAGCACATCGAGATCCGCCGCCTTGAGCGGAGCATGGCTGGCCGGATCTTTCAGGGTATCGGGTTGATGAATCGCCGCGATGCCGCGCTCCAGCGCCAGCGCCTTGACGGGACTGGCTTGCAGTTTCTGACCGCGCCCGCTGGGCCGGTCGGGCTGCGTCAATACCAGCGGCACATTGAAACCCGCGTCGAGCAGCGCTGCCAGCGCGACGCGGGCGAATTCCGGCGTGCCGCCGAATCCAACGCTTATGCCGCCGATATTCATGCGGTAATTTTGGCCTGTTTGGCGAGCTTGGTTTTGATGCGCCTCTGCTTGAGTTGCGACAGGTACTCAACGAATACCTTACCCCGCAGATGATCCATCTCATGCTGTATGCACACAGCCAGCAGATCTTCCGCCTCAAGCTCGAACGGCTGGCCGTCCAGCCCAAGCGCGCGCACCCGCACCTTCTGCGCGCGCGCGATGCTTTCATAAATGCCGGGGACCGACAGGCAACCCTCCTCACCCTCACATTCGCCAAAAGACGACACTAGCTCTGGATTGATCAATGTGAGAAGATCGGCATGATCTTCCGAGATA
>JAISPO010000063.1 GCA_031274855.1 Zoogloeaceae bacterium
CGAAGCCAAGCGGATATTTGCCGAAGCCGATTTGATCCACTCGGCAGCCGAAGTCACTCAGGCCATAGACCGGCTGGCCGCCGAAATTACCGCGCGTCTGGCCAACGCGCATCCGCTGGCGCTGACGGTGATGACCGGCGGCATCATCTTCGCGGGGCAACTGCTGCCGCGTCTGCCGTTCCCGCTCGAACACGACTACCTGCACCTCACCCGTTACGGCGCGGCAACTTCAGGCGGCGAACTGCATTGGCTGGCCGAGCCGCGCACGCCCGTCGCGGGCCGCACTGTGCTGGTGCTCGACGACATCCTCGACGAAGGCATCACACTCGCCGCCATCAAAACCCGCCTGCTAGCCCAAGGCGCAAGCGAATGTCTGATCGCTGTTCTCAGCGAAAAAGACCTGCCTCACCCCAAGCCCGTACAGCCGGATTTTGTCGGCCTGCGCCTGCCCAACCGCTACGTCTTCGGCTGCGGCATGGACGTCAGTGGCGCCTGGCGCAATCTCCCCGCAATCTACGCGGTGAAGGGCGCCTGATCTGGCCTTACGCCGCTTCTTCCCGTCCTGCGCGTTTGCGTTCGTGGGCTTTGAGGAAGCGTTTGCGCAGACGGATGGATTTGGGGGTGATTTCGACCAGTTCGTCGTCGGCGATAAATTCGACGGCGCTTTCCAGCGTGAGTTGAATCGGCGGGGTCAAGTTGATGGCTTCGTCTTTGCCGGAGGCGCGGATGTTGGTCAGTTGCTTGGTCCTGACGGGGTTGACGACCAGATCGTTGTCTCGGCTGTTGATGCCGATAATCATGCCTTCATAAAGCGCATCGCCGGGCGAGACGAACATGCGGCCGCGCTCCTGTAGCTTCCAGAGCGCGTAGGCGACCGCGCCGCCGTCCTCGGCGGAAATCAGCACGCCGTTACGTCGTTCGTCCATCGTACCGGCCCAGGGGCCGTATTCGTCAAAGACGTGGCTGATGAGGCCGGTGCCGCGCGTGAGCGTCATGAACTGGCCCTGAAAACCGATCAAGCCGCGCGCGGGGATGCAGTATTCGAGGCGGACGCGGCCTTTGCCGTCGGGCTGCATGTCCTGCAACTCTCCCTTGCGGCGGCCAAGTTCTTCCATGACGCCGCCCTGATGGGCTTCTTCGACGTCGACGGTAAGCATTTCGTAAGGTTCCTGTTTCTGGTCGCCGTTCTGATGCAGCACGACGCGCGGCCGCGAAACGGCCAGCTCGTAACCTTCGCGGCGCATGTTTTCCAGCAGGATGGTCAGGTGCAATTCGCCGCGTCCTGAAACTTCGAGAATATCGGTGTCACTGGTGTCGACAACGCGCAGCGCCACGTTCGATAAAAGCTCTTTTTGCAAGCGTTCGCGGATCTGGCGGCTGGTGACGAACTTGCCTTCCTTGCCGGCCAGCGGCGAGGTGTTGACCTGAAAGTTCATGGTGAGCGTCGGCTCATCAACGGTGATCGGCGGCAGACCCACCGGATTGTCCATCGCGCAAAGCGTGATGCCGATGCCGACCTGTTCAATGCCCGTCACCAGCACGATATCGCCCGCTTCGGCATCCTGCGTCGGTTCGCGTTCCAGCCCCTTGAACACGAGCACTTGACCGATTTTGGCCTTGCCGCGCGGCTCGTCGCCATACTGCACGGCCACTTCCTGATTGGGTTTGAGATGGCCTCGCTTGATGCGGCCAATCCCGATGCGGCCCACGTAGGAGTTGTAGTCAAGCGAACAGATTTGCAGTTGCAGCGGCGCGTCGGCGTCGACGTCGGGTTGCGGCACATGCTTGAGGATGGTCTCGTAAAGCGCGGCCATGTCGGTGGCGGGTTTGCCGAGTTCCAGCATGGCGTAACCATTCAGCCCCGAAGCGTAGACGACCGGAAAGTCGAGCTGTTCTTCGGTCGCGCCGAGTTTGTCGAACAGATCGAAAGTGTGATTGATGACCCAATCAGGCCGAGCGCCGGGCCGGTCGATTTTGTTGATGACGACAATCGGCTTGAGGCCGAGCGCCAGCGCCTTGCGCGTGACGAAGCGGGTTTGCGGCATCGGCCCTTCCACCGCATCGACCAGTAGCAACACACCATCAACCATCGATAAAACGCGCTCCACTTCGCCGCCGAAATCGGCGTGTCCGGGCGTATCGACAATGTTGATATGCGTGCCGCGATAGTCGATGGCGCAGTTCTTCGCCAGAATGGTAATGCCGCGTTCCCTTTCCAGATCGTTTGAATCCATCACCCGTTCGGCAACCTGCTGGTTTTCCCGAAAAGTGCCGGATTGACGCAAAAGCTGGTCGACCAGCGTGGTCTTGCCGTGGTCGACGTGGGCGATAATGGCGATGTTGCGAAGCGAACGAGACATGGGGAAAAGACCGGCAGGGGCAGATAAAAGGGGGCGCATTCTAGCATGGGGCCACCCTTCGACATGCTAAAATTTTCAAGAATTTTCAAGGAATTTCATATGCTTGCAGTCATCGGCGGCAGCGGTTTGACACAGTTGGCAAATCTTGAAGTCACTCGGCGCGAGGTCGTGCGGACGCCGTTCGGCGAGCCTTCGGGGGCGCTGACTTTCGGCTGCATTGGCTGTCAGGATGTCGTATTTCTCGCCCGTCATGGCTATGGGCACACAATTCCGCCGCATCAAGTGAACTACCGCGCCAACCTGTGGGCGCTGGCGCGGGTTGCCGGCGCTGCCGGCATCGTCTCGGTCGGTTCGGTCGGCGGCATTCGGGCCGATCTCAAGCCCGGCATGTTGGCCACGCCCAATCAAATACTCGATTACACCTGGGGCCGCAATGTCACCTTTCACGAAGGTAACGGCGCGCAGGTTACGCATATCGACTTCACCGAACCCTACGACAGCGAATTGCGGCAACAGCTACTTGCCGCCGCGCAAAGAGCCGGCGAAACCCTGCTCGACGGCGGTGTCTACGCCGCCACTCAAGGCCCACGGCTGGAAACTGCTGCCGAGGTTAATCGTCTTGAGCGCGATGGGGCGGATATGGTCGGCATGACCGGTATGCCCGAAGCATCGCTGGCGCGTGAACTCGGCGTTCCCTACGCGACGATCTGCGTCGTCACCAACTGGGCTGCCGGACGCGGCGACAGCCGCAACACCATCATCTTCGCCAAAATCGAAGAAGTCCTCCAAGCCTCGCTTAGCCGCGTGCGGCGGATCATCGGGCATTTGTGCGAAGCAGGGGACAGGGTTTAGTTTTTACTGAATTCTGAAACCTGTAGCGCTTCAAGCAGTTCCTGTTCGAGGTGCACCAGCGTTGCTGTCTGGCTCAATTCGTCGCCGCTGATGAGGAAAATATCTTCGACCCGTTCGCCGAGGGTGGCGATTTTCGCGGAGCGGATGAAAATGCCGTGGCGGCTGAGGATGCGGGCGACCGAGTAGAGCAGGCCGGGGCGGTCGGCGGCGGTGATCGACATGATGTGCTGAAGGCCGCCTTCGTCCGGCTGGATCGACACTTCCGGCACGATGGGGAAATGTTTGACCTGACGGGACAACCGTGCCGGTGGCGGCGGCGCCAGCGGCGGCTGCGTTTTGAGACACTCGGCGAGATCGTGTTCGATGAAGCCGATCAAGTCGCGGTAGGTCTGCGCTTCTTCGCCGGGGATGAGCAGCGCGAAACTGTCCAGCGCGTAGCCGTGCCGGGTGGTATGCACCTTGGCTTCGGCAATCGACATGCCGTGGCGGGCGAAAAAACCGCAAATGCGGGCGAACAGATTGGGCTGGTCGGCCACATAAATCATTACTTGAATGCCGTCGCCGCCCGGATTGACGCGGGCGCATACGATTGGCTCCGGCGTATCGGGGCGGTCATGGAGCGTCTGCGTGTGCCAAGCGATTTCGTCGGCGTCGTGGCGCAGGAAGTAGCCGGTATCGAGTTGCTGCCAGAGCGGGATTTCGATATTCGGACGCAGCCCGCGCAGGCGCAGCAGGGCGCGGGTTTCTTCCTGACGCTCCGGCACGCCGGCCATTTCGAAGGGCGCGTCGCCGCGCAGGAATTTCGCGGTCGCTTGGAACAGGTCTTCCAGTAATTTGCTCTTCCAGGCGCTCCAGACCTTGGGACTGGTGCCGCGAATATCGGCGACAGTCAGCAGATAGAGCGCCGTGAGGCGGCGTTTCGTGCCTGCGATACCGGCGAAATGCCGGATCACCTGCGGGTCGGCGAGGTCCTGCTTTTGCGCGACTTGGGACATCGTTAAATGTTGTCCGACCAGAAATACGATCAGATCGGCATCCTCTCCGGTAATGCCGTGCCGTTTGCAAAAACGGCGCGCGGCTATCATGCCCAGTTGCGAGTGGTCGCCGCCGCGGCCTTTGGCAATGTCGTGAAACAGCGCCGCCACATAAAGCAGCCAGGGTTTGTCGAAGGCGGTCATCAAATCGGTGCAGAACGGGTACTCGTGGGCAAACTCAGGCATCGCGAAGCGCCTCAGATTGCGAATCACTTGCAGGATGTGATGATCCACTGTGTAGGCATGGAACAGGTCGTGCTGCATCTGGTCGACAATGCGGCCAAATACCGGCAGATATTGACCGAGGATGCCGTACTGGTTCATCCGCCGCAATGCGCGGGTCAGGCCGCGGCCGTTCCGAAATAGCTGCATGAAAAGTTCCGGCGCTTGCGGATGCTTGCGCAATGCGACGCCCGAACGTCGACCGGCCTGCCAGAGCGCGCGCAATGTCCGTACTGTCATGCCGTGCAATTCGGGATGACGCGCCATGAGCAGGAAGGCTTCGAGTATCGTCTGCGGCGCGTCTTCAAACAGGCTGTCGCGGCGGATGTCCAGCAGGTCGCGCACCGTCTGGAAGTGCTGGTCGATGGCAACGGGCGTGGCGGCGGGCGCGGGGGATATCGCCAGCGAAATCTTTTGCAGCACCAGCGTATTGAGCTGCATCACCAGCTTGGCATTCCGGTAGTAACGCTGCATCAGAACTTCCGCCGCCCGCTTGGCGGCCGTTGGCGCGATGCCGAAACTGCGGGCGATGGTTTCCTGAAGCTCGAAGGAGAGACGATCTTCGCGGCGTCCGGCGCCATGGTGCAGGCGGATGCGCAAATGGCGCAGGAAGGATTCCGTATGCGCCAGTTGCCGGGTTTCTTCCGTGGTCAGCGCCACGGCCTGCGAGAGCTTGCGCCAGCCGTTGCCGAGCTTCGCTGCCCGCGCTGTCCAGAGAATGACTTGTAAATCCCGCAAACCGCCGGGGCTTTCCTTGCAATTCGGTTCGAGACTGTAGTGGGTATCGTTGCGGCGCGAATACCGCCCTGCCTGTTCAAGCCGCTTGGCCTTGAAGAATTCGGCGGGGTCGAGGCAGGCATCAAAGCGGCTGGCGAATTCCCTGAACAGTTCGCTGTTTCCGCAAATGAGCCGCGCTTCGAGCAGGGTGGTTTGCACCGTGATGTCGCGCTCGGCTTCATCCAGACATTCGGCGATAGTGCGAACGCTATGGCCGACATCCAGACCGATATCCCAGAGCAGGCCGATCAGCGGCCCCAGCCGGGCAGGGTCGCCGCTTTCCGGCGTCAGGAACAGCAAATCCACGTCCGAGCAGGGATAAAGCTCGCCGTGGCCATAACCGCCGACGGCGGCCAGCGCGACATCGGCGGGCATCGCCATGTTGCGCCAAAGATCGCGCAAGGCTTGATCGACCAGCCGCGCGCGGCCTCTCAACAGCCTGACCGCCGAACCGTCTGTTTCGTAAGCGGCGCGTAACTGCTGCTGGCCTGCGCGCAATCCCTCTCGCGTTTTGGCGATCAAATCCGGCGCGGCAAGGGTATCGGCCATGGCGGCCCGATCAGGCGGCAGCGAAAGGATTCGTTGGCGCTCCGGCTGACAGCGTCAGGATTTCAGCGCCGGTGGCCGTGACGGCGATGGTGTGCTCCCACTGGGCCGACAGGCTGCGGTCTTTGGTAACGATAGTCCAGCCATCGGCAAGCTCGGAAATCGCCGCCTTGCCAGCGTTAATCATCGGCTCGATGGTGAAAACCATGCCCGCGAGCAACTCAGGGCCGGTACCCGCCTTGCCGTAGTGAAGCACCTGCGGCTCCTCGTGGAAACTGCGGCCAATACCGTGGCCGCAAAACTCGCGGACAACCGAAAACCCGTTCTTTTCCGCGTGGCGCTGAATGGCCGCGCCGATATCGCCCAGCCGCGCGCCGGCCTTGACCTGCGCGATGCCCAGCCAAAGACACTCATGGGTGATCCGGCACAACCGCTTGGCCAGAATGGAAGCCTCGCCGACGATGAACATGCGGCTGCTATCGCCGTGCCAGCCATCCTTGATGGTCGTGATGTCCAGATTGACGATATCGCCTTTTTTCAGGGGCCGGTCGTTCGGCACGCCGTGGCAGACCTGATGATTGACCGAAGCGCAGATCGACTTGGGATAGGGCTGATAACCCGGCGGCGCGTAATTAAGCGGGGCTGGAGTGCAGCCCTGCGCATCCACCATATAGCGGTGACAAAGCCGGTCCAGCTCGCCGGTTGTCACGCCCGCCTTGACGAAAGGAGCGATGTAATCCAGAACCTCCCCCGCCAGCCGCCCCGCCAGCCGTATGCCCTCGATTTCCTTGTCGGTCTTGATGTTAATTGCCATGGCGGCATTCTACCGCGACAGATTTCAGCGACTCACTCGTTATTCCCGTGCAGTTTCCGCCTCCGTGGGAATGACAGGGTGAATGTGTGAGGATTTAAATCAAAAATGCGCTAAGTTGAAACACAGGCGATGCAGTCTGCGATCCAGACTTTGGCGGCGGCGGGGTTGGGCAGGAAGTGGTCGCAGCGCATGAGCGAGAAGCCGAATACATAGGCGTAAAGCAGGAGGCTGCGGGCAGTGGCTTCGGCGGGGGAGGCACCGAGTTTTTCGAAAAGGCGGGCTGTGCAGCGCATCCGCTCCGCGTCGACTTCCGCGACGATGGCCGTAGCGCGCGTATCGCGGTTGGCCCATTCCCGCACGGCCAGTTCGATCGGTAGCCCTTTCCGGTTGCGGCTGGTTGAATAGACCTCAAGCGTGTGCCGCAAGGCGGCAAGTTCTTTGCCGGAGGGCGCGGCAGTTTGCTTGTGGATGTCGGCAATGCGGCCGAGTTTCCATGCTTCAAGCACCGCGCCGACGAGATCGTGCCGATCCTCAAAATGCCAGTAGAAGCTGCCCTTGGTAACATTCAGCCGCTTGGCTAGCGTTTCGACGCGCAAGCCGGCGTGGCCCTCTTCCGAGAGCGCCGCCAACGCACCCTTGATCCATGCGGATCGGTCGAGTGATGGCTGGCGGGCTTTGCGGATGGTCTTTTCTTCCATACGGTTCAGTATTGAAAATTGGTCAAACTTGGATTAGCATAGCATAGACCATACGATACCGTATTGGGCTACAGCCGTTACACTTACTAATTACGTTTAACTAATGTCAGGAGAACCAGCTTGAAGATCCTCATTCCCGTCAAGCGGGTGGTCGATTACAACGTCAAAGTGCGCGTCAAGACCGACGGCACAGGAATCGACCTTGCCAATGTCAAGATGTCCATGAATCCCTTTGACGAAATCGCCGTCGAAGAAGCCATCCGCCTCAAGGAGACCGGTCTGGCGACCGAGGTGCTGGCGGTTAGTTGCGGCGTGACCGCCTGTCAGGAAACCCTGCGCACGGCCATGGCGCTCGGCGCCGATCGCGCGATTCTGGTGGAAACGGATGCCGAGTTGCAACCGCTGGCCGTCGCCAAGCTGCTCAAGGCGCTGGTCGACAAGGAGCAGCCCAAGCTGGTCATTCTCGGCAAGCAGGCCATCGACGATGACGCCAACCAGACCGGCCAGATGCTCGCGGCGCTGCTTGGCTGGCCGCAGGCTACGTTTGCGTCCAAGGTTGTTCTTGGCAGCGACAAAGTCACTGTTACCCGCGAGGTGGATGGCGGCCTGGAAACGGTTGAGATCGGCCTGCCGGCGGTGGTGACGACCGATCTGCGTTTGAACGAGCCGCGCTATGCGACTTTGCCGAACATTATGAAAGCGAAGAAGAAGCCGCTCGAAATCATCAAGCCTGCCGACTTGGGCGTCGATATTGCCCCGCGTCTGACGACGCTCAAATTCGCCGAGCCGCCCAAGCGCCAAGCCGGTATTCGCGTTGCCGATATTGCCGAACTTCTGGCAAAGCTCAAGAACGAAGCGAAGGTGATCTGAACATGAGCATTCTTGTCATTGCTGAACACGACAACGCCGCGCTGAAGGCGGCTACCCTCAACACCATTACGGCGGCCGCCCGCATCGGCGGCGACATTCACGTGCTGGTTGCCGGACACGGCTGTGCCGCGGTTGCTCAAGCGGCGGCGCAGGTTGCCGGTGTCGCCAAGGTGCTGGTCGCCGATGCCGGTCACTACGCCGACCAGATGCCCGAAGATTTGACGGCGCTGGTTGTGCCGCTGGCAGCGGCTTACAGCCACATTCTCGCGCCGGCTACCAGTCAGGGCAAAAACTTCCTGCCGCGCGTGGCGGCCTTGCTTGATGTCGCGCAGATTTCAGACATTGTTGCTGTCGAGTCCGCCGATACTTTCGTTCGGCCCATCTATGCCGGTAATGCGCTGGCGACAGTGAAATCAGCGGACGCAATCAAAGTCATCAGTGTGCGTACCACGGCCTTCAATGCGGCTGGTTCGGGCGGTTCCGCCGTCATCGAAACGCTGACTGCCGCTGCGGTGGTTTGCCAGTCCAAAGTCGTTGGCCGCGAGATCAGCAAATCGGCCCGCCCCGAATTGGCCGCCGCCAAAATCATTGTCTCCGGCGGGCGCGGGCTGGCCTCCGGCGAGAATTACCACAAGCTGATGGAGCCGCTGGCTGACAAGCTGGGCGCGGCGTTGGGCGCATCGCGGGCGGCTGTCGACGCCGGTTTCGTGCCGAATGATTATCAAGTCGGCCAGACCGGCAAGATCGTCGCGCCGCAGCTTTACATCGCGGTCGGCATCTCCGGCGCAATTCAGCATCTGGCCGGTATGAAGGAGTCGAAAGTCATTGTTGCGATCAACAAAGACCCGGACGCGCCGATTTTCCAAGTGGCTGATTACGGTCTGGTCGCCGATCTCTTTCAGGCCGTGCCGGAACTGACTGCGGCTTTGTAACCCTTGCTTGAATGCTGACGAGGAGTAGAAACGATGAGCTATAAGGCTCCCGCGAAAGACATGATGTTCGTGCTGAAGGAGCTGGCCGGTCTTGATGAGGTCAACCAGTTGCCCGGCTATGAAGAAGCGACGCCCGACTTGGTTGAGGCGATTCTCGACGAGGCCGGAAAGTTCGCGGGCGAAGTGCTCGCGCCGCTGAATTTCAGCGGCGATCAGGAAAGCGCTCAGTGGCAGGATCGCGCCGTGACCATGCCGTCCGGTTTCAAGGAGGCTTATCGCCAATTTGCCGAAAGCGGCTGGACCGCGCTGGATTGCCACCCCGAATATGGCGGTCAGGGTTTGCCGCGTCTCGTTTCGGCGGCGGTGCGCGAAATGTGGAAGGCCGCCAACATGGCCTTTTCGCTGTGCCCGATGCTGACCAGCGGCGCGATTGAGGCGCTGGAACTCTGCGGTTCGGCAGAGCAGAAACAGATGTATTTGCCCAACATGATTTCGGGCAAATGGACCGGTACCATGAATATCACCGAGCCGCAGGCCGGTTCCGATCTGGCGGCGATCCGCTCCCGCGCCGAGCCGCAAGGCGACGGCACTTACAAGATTTTCGGGCAAAAGATTTTCATCACCTACGGCGAGCACGACATGGCGGAGAACATCATCCATCTCGTACTGGCGCGGCTGCCCGACGCCCCCGAAGGCGTCAAAGGCATTTCGCTATTCGTCGTGCCGAAGTATCAGGTCAAGCCCGACGGCAGCCTCGGCGAACGCAACGATGCCTATTGCGTCTCCATCGAACACAAGCTCGGCATTCATGCCAGCCCGACTTCCGTGATGGCCTTCGGCGATCATGGCGGCGCGCTCGGCACTCTCGTTGGCAAGCCGAATGAGGGACTGAAGTACATGTTCATCATGATGAACGCCGCGCGTTATGCGGTCGGCCTTGAAGGTCTCGCGCTGGCCGAGCGCGCTTACCAGCAGGCGCTCGGTTACGCCCGTGAGCGGGTGCAGGGACGGGCGATTGAAGGTTCGGCGACATCGGTCGCCATCGTGCATCATCCCGATGTGCGTCGCATGTTGATGACCATGAAGTCGCAGATTGAAGCCATGCGCGCATTGGCCTATGTCGTCGCCGGCGCCCATGACGCGGCTTTCGCGCATCCCGATGAAACCGAGCGCAAGCGCAATCAGGCTTTCGTCGATCTAATGATTCCGGTCGTCAAAGGCTGGCTCACCGAAACCGGCAACGAGGTTGCCTACCTCGGCGTTCAAGTGCATGGCGGCATGGGCTTCATCGAAGAAACCGGCGCGGCCCAACACCTGCGCGATGCGCGCATCACGACCATTTACGAAGGCACCACCGGCATTCAGGCCAACGACCTGATCGGACGCAAGCTGGCACGCGACGGCGGCGCGACGCTCAAGATAGTGGTCGAGCAGATGCAACAAACCATTGCCGAACTCGACAAAGCTGGCGCGGAGCTGACCGGCATCAAGACCGCGCTGGTCAAAGGCGTTGCCGCAGTCGTCGAAGCCGGTGCCTACATCACCGCCAACTACGCCAGCGCCGTGCGCGAAGTCGCTGTCGGCGCAGTCCCCTTCCTCAAACTGATGGGCATCGTTTCCGGCGGCTGGCTGATGGCCCGCGCCGCCCTGACAGCCCGCAAGAAAATTGCCGAGGGCGACAGCGACCCCTTCTACCCAAGCAAAATCGCCACAGCCAACTACTACGCCGCCCACATCCTTCCAGCGGCTTCCGGCCTCGCCACCGTCATCACCACCGGCGGCCCCAGCGCGCTCGCGATCCCGGAGGAGCAGTTATAGGGGTTGATTGAACCCTGAAACCTGTATCCTGTCGTAATGGATGACATTCAGATTTCTGCTGAGTTACATCGGCGTATTGCGGATTTCCGGCGTGATTTGCACGCGCACCCCGAACTGGCTTTCGGCGAGGAGCGCACGGCAGGCGCTGTGGCGTCGGCGCTGGCGCGGCTGGGCATTGAAGTGCATCGCGGGCTGGCGAAAACGGGCGTGGTCGGACGGCTGACGATGGGCAACGGACAGGGGCCGGCGATTGGATTGCGGGCGGATATGGATGCCTTGCCGCTTGATGAATTGAACGAGTTTTCGCACCGTTCGCAACACGCGGGCCGGATGCACGCTTGCGGGCATGACGGTCACACGGCAATGCTGCTCGGCGCTGCCGAGGCGCTGGCGGCGCGGCGCGGGCAGGGGCCGGATGGCATCGTCTATTTCATTTTTCAACCGGCTGAAGAACACGAAGGCGGCGGGCGTGTGATGGTCGAGGAGGGGCTGTTTACACGCTTTCCCATGCGTCAGGTGTTCGGTTTGCACAACTGGCC
>JAISPO010000072.1 GCA_031274855.1 Zoogloeaceae bacterium
TCGGCCAGCGGCACGATGCGCGGGGCGAGGCCGACGTAGGCGCGGCGGGGTTGGTTGGGGACTTCTTCAAACTCTGGGCGATCATATTCACCGGCGCGGGCGGCGCGGTCTTCGGTGGCGGCGGCGCGGAGTTTGGCAATCGCTTCGGGCAATTGTTCGACGGTGATGATGCCGCGCTGGGAAAACGCGCGGCCGATAATTTCCATCATGCGCTTGGCAACATCGTCGAACATCATGATGTCTGCCGCTGCGTCGGAACGAAATACGATCATGGCAATTCCTTCATAGGGGTTCTAAACGATTCCGGCTCATGGCTTGTTCAATGCCTGAGCGACGGCAGCGACACGCGCCTCGTGGATGCGCGCCGGAATTTGAACCGGATCGGTGATTGCGCGCGCCACGGCGCCGGCATCAACCGCGCGGGCAGCGCGGACAGCATCGCGCCAAAACTGGTTGGGCGAAAACCCGTGCGACTCGAAACCGAGACGGCCGCGATGGTCGGCCTCGCAAACGCCGAGCAGTTCCTCGAAGCGTTCAGGGCGGCGGAAAACGTCGCAACGTTCGAGAATACTTACCACTGTTTTCGGCCGCAGCTCGCCGATTTTGTAAATGTCGCCGTGGAAACGCGCAACCAGCAGCGCCAGATCACGGCACTCGGCAGGCACGCGCAGGCGCTCGCAGAGCGGGCCGAGCAGATCGACGCCGCGCTGCTCATGACCGATGTGGCGCGGCAGCACGTCGTCGGGCGTCGTGCCTTTGCCGAGATCGTGCGTCAGCGCGGCAAAACGCGCAGGCAGGGCAAGGCCAAACTGCGCCGCCATGTCGACCACCATCATCACATGTACGCCGGTATCGACTTCGGGATGATAGTCAGCCCGCTGTGGCACGCCCCAGAGCCGATCCAACTCAGGCAGGATTTTCCGCAAAGCGCCACAGGCACGAAGCACCTCGAACATGCGCGAGGGCTTCGCTTCCAGCAGCCCGCGGGCAAGCTCCTGCCAGACGCGCTCCGGCACCAGATGGTCGACTTCGCCGTTGGCCACCATTGCCGCCATCAGCGCCAAAGTTTCATCGGCTACAGTGAAATCGGCAAACCGCGCCGCGAACCGCGCCACGCGCAACACGCGCACGGGGTCTTCGACAAACGCCGCCGAAACATGGCGCAGCACTTTACCGGCAAGATCGGCGCGGCCACGGAAAGGGTCGATGTAAGCGCCGTCCTCTGCCTTGGCGATGGCGTTGATGGTCAAATCGCGCCGCGCTAGATCGTCCTCAATGCGGACACTCGCATCGGCATGAAACACAAAGCCCTTGTACCCTGGCGCAGTCTTGCGCTCGGTACGCGCCAGCGCATACTCCTCGTGCGTTTCGGGATGCAGAAACACCGGAAAATCCTTGCCCACCGGCCTGAAGCCAAGCCCCAGCATCGCCTCCGGCGTCGCGCCAACCACCACCCAGTCCCGATCCTGCACCGGCAAGCCGAGCAATTCATCGCGCACCGCGCCGCCAACGGCGTAGGTTTTCAGGTTAGGCATGGTCGTGGCACTTGATGGTGGTTTGTTTTCCGATCCGGTTCAACATTGGCATAGCGCTGGTTTCTCTTGAATTCTATTTGCTTTTATCAAGACCCTACTGGCCCTTGTGGACGCAGTTCCACCGCATAACGAGGAGTGAAAGTGGCGTTTGTTACACGCGCTCCCTGTATCCGATCCACGCGGTAGCTTCGATGATCGTTTTTATCCACATCAAAGGCGTGCAGGACGATATTGCCAGCCTTTGTACGCCGCAGGGAATAAGGCTCAATGCGCCGCGTTGATCCCTCATAGTCCAGTTCGACCAAGAGCAGGTTCCCCGCTGCAAAACGGATAATTTCAATGAAAGACTGTGCTTGCCCGGATACTGGCAGACGCAAATCTCGCTGACGTAAAACGACTTCGCCTTCAGCGACAACGTAGGCTGCCGGAAGCTCAGGTTCAATGCCACTTTGCAGCCAGTTGAAAAATGCGGGCAGTTGGTTCCAGAAACTTTCGTAGGGCGGTAATGTGGGAAGTTGGTGTGCCAGCATGTGCTGCCACAGGCTTTCCAGTTCGCTTCGATGCTGCTCCAAATCAGCCAGCGCGGGTACAGCGATGCCCTTGAATTCACACTTCTGGCGTAACACGTCAAGCATGACGGAGGCTACAGGCCGCGCTTCTGTATTTCTGAACAGGTTGATGACATCATAGAGATCACGCGGACGTGTGCGTTCGGCCAGCGCCCTTACCTTTTCACCAAACAATTCTTCATAGGCATAGGCCAGAATATTGATACCCTCAGCAGGCGCGTCCGTATAGGGATGGAAAACAGAGACGCGCTTGGGAGCCAGCACGATGCGTTCATCGGCGGTGAGATCGAGCTTGATACGCGGAAGCGTGGGTGGGGAAACCGGCCCGCGATAGCTGATTTTGCCTTGGCATGAAATGGCGCCGCGCGGATTGGTATAGATATCGAACGTCTGAAATCTAGCAGGAATCTCGATACCCGTTCGCTCGTAAATCCATTCACTGATTTCGTTGAAGGTTTGCGTCAGAAACTTGGCTTCAATATGCGCAGGGTTGGTCAGTGTGAAGTCAAGGTCTTCCGAAAAACGATAAGTCTCGAAGAAACATTTTTTCAGGCAAGTGCCGCCCTTGAAAAGCCAACTGTCGCGCAACGCTGGATGGGCGTTGATGCCCGCCAACATCCAGCCCAGCACATAGTCTTTTTCGACAACATGCGGTTGAAGCGACATGCGGCTCGCTGTTTCAAGAATTTCGCGGCGGTCGATCATGTTTGATTTCTCTGCGCCCAATGTTCGGGGATACAGATGCGCCAGCGTGAGACGATGCGAGGACACTCAAGTGCGGGATCAATCTTGACGTTGCCTTTGGTGAGCCGCTTGCGGCACTCCTGCACCAGCCGGACGGCCTTGTCGTCAGTCTCGGCAAGAAAACCCAAACGCTTGAACACGGCGCCGTTGCCAAGCTGCTCGATATAGGCAAGCAAGCGCGTGTCGTTGCGATCTTTGCGCTTGAGATATTCAGCGAGGCAATCGGCAACATGCTGAATGCCGCCGCCGAGCGCCGGATCGTCCAGCAGATCAACGATTGTGCGTTCAAGATCGGAAACAAGCACTTTGCTGCGTCCGCGCCAGACGGTTTTCGTGCCGAATATTTTTTCCGGCGCGATGCGTTTGACAGTGAAAGTTGTGCCGTGACGGCATTGAGTTTTCTGCCGCACAGCCTGACTGGTGATTACCACGATGTCGTTGAAAAGCTGCTCGGTCAGATCCCAATATTCCGCTGCCGTGCGCCCGCCGACATAGGCGGGTGAAAACAGGTTGGGAACAAGAACCCACGGGTCATCAAGTACATGCGCACTTCCCAGCGTGTTAAGGGATGCTGGCACATAAGCGCCACGACTGACGCGGCGAAGCCAACCTTGTGAAGTCCAGCGGGCGAGCATCTTGGCGGCGCTGATACGGTCGAGGTTTAGCAAACGCACTGCATCGTCGACGCGGATGACATCACCTGTGCCGCCGACCAGCGCGGTCAAGCGCTGTCGGCCCTCTGGCAAGGGGGTGGGTGATGTATATTCCATACGTTAAATTTCCCAAAAATAAGAAATTTCAGCGTGGTTACTATACTTTGCTTTGAGATGAAAAGTCAATACATTATTAGTGCGATAGTTCTCAAATAACGTGAATTATTGCATATTCGATATACAAAAATCGAAGATTTGTCGCTTACTCTTTCGTGAGCGGGAGGGATACAGGTTGACGTGGTCAGTATCGCCCTACAGCAGGTGGGCGAGCCATTTTTCGGCCTCGGGGGTGGGGATGGCGCTGCGCTTGGCCCAGTCTTCAAGCTGGTCGCGGCCAATGCGGTTAATGGCGAAATAGTGGCCCTGCGCCAGATAGAAACCGGCGACGGAGGCGGCGGGGGCCATTGCCATGCTTTCGGTGAGGCTCATGCCGCAGCGGGTTGATGCTCCGAGCAGGCGGAACAGGTCGCGCTTGACGAGGTGATCGGGGCAGGCGGGATAACCCGGCGCGGGGCGGATGCCTTGGTAGCTTTCGGCGATCAGTTCCTGATGGCTGAAAGATTCGGCGGGGGCGTAGCCCCAGTACTCTTTGCGTACGCGCTCGTGCAGCCACTCGGCGGCGGCTTCGGCGAGGCGGTCGGCCAGCGCCTTGAGCATGATGGCGTTGTAGTCGTCGTGCGCGGCTTCAAATTCGGCCAGTTTCTTTTCGATGCCGAGGCCGGTGGTGACGGCGAATGCGCCAGCGTAATCGGTGATGCCGCTGGATTTTGGCGCGACGAAATCGGCCAAACATTGGTTAGCCTTGCCGTCGGAGAGCGTTACCTGCTGGCGCAGACCGCGCCAGGTGAGCAACGCCTTTTCACCGTCGCGGAATTCAATGTCGTCGCCGATGGCGTTGGCTTCAAACAGGCCGAACGCGGCGCGGGCGGTGAGCCATTTTTCCGCGATGATTTTTTGCAGCATGGCTTGCGCGTCGGCGAACACCTGTTTGGCCTGTTCGCCGATGCGGGCGTCGTCGAAAACGCGCGGGTATTTACCGGCGAGATCCCATGTCAGGAAGAAGGGGTTCCAGTCGATGTAGTGGGCAATGGCGGCCAAATCGAGATTAAGCGCTGTGATGCCCAGTTTGTTCGGCTTGACCGGCGCGTGGGAAATCCGTTGCGCGTTGGCGCGGGCCTGCGCGAGCGTCAGCAGTGGCGCGCGTTGTTTGTTGGCATGTTCCCGCCG
>JAISPO010000143.1 GCA_031274855.1 Zoogloeaceae bacterium
TACGCAGCGGTCATGGCCTCGGACAAGGCGGCTTTCAACCGCTTCTTCCACGCCATGCTGGAGCGCGGCGTCTACTTCGCGCCCTCGGCATTCGAGGCAGGCTTCGTCTCGGCCGCGCACAGCGACGCCGACATCGCAGCGACGATTGCCGCTGCCGAGGCCGTATTTACCGAAATGAAGAAGGCTTAGCGCATTGCCGAGAGGTAATCGGCCAGCGCCCGAATCTCGGCATCACTAAGGGCGGCGGTCATGGCCAGCATTTCAGGCTCCATGCGCACGCCTGTGCGATCGCGATAGCGCGTCAGCGATTTGACAATGTAGTCATGCTGCTGACCCGCCAGACGCGGGAAACGTTCGCCACCCAACCCCTGCGGGCCGTGGCAGCGTGCGCAGACCCGGAGGAAAACCTCATGCCCGGTCTTGCTGCCCGTCCCGGCACGGACGGGCGTTACGCGCTGAAATGTGTAGTAGGCAACGAGATTGAGCCGCTCGGTTTCGCTGAGGAGCCGGATGACCGGTTCCATCCACTGATCCTGACGCTCGCCGGTATAGAACTTGTTGATCTGATTGAGCAGATAGATCGGGTTTTGCGCGGCCAGATTCGGCACATCGCCCTGTGTGCTGTTGCCGTTGGCTCCGTGGCAGTTCGCGCAAAAGCTCGCCACCTTGCGTCCGGCCTCAAGGGCTGTATTGCGGGAAGCGGCGTCAGCCAAGACGACCTTCAGCTCCTCGACGGACTGGGCGAAAGCAGGGACAGCAACCAGCAGCCCAAGCAGGCCGGACAAAAGTACCGCGCGCGTAGCTTGCAGCCGATGAAGAAGGCAGATCATATTCCGTTCCCCATAATCCAATAGTAATCACGCAATGTCAGGGATTCTAACGCAAGGAAAACAAAATCAAGCATAGGAAAATTCCTATTTGTACATTAAGTCAAGGTAAAGGGCATTCTAAGGGATTTCCGAATAAGCCATACGCGCCAGAATCGCTTGGGTACGGTTATTCATGAATTCAGAATATATATTACGTTCGAAGCGCTGCGGGGCAGGCAGCATGACGGCCATACGCGCAGCCTGTTCGGCGGACAGTCCGGCGGCGCTAATGCCGTAATGGCGGCGGGCTGCCGCCTCAACGCCGAACATGCCCTGACCCCATTCCGCCGAGTTGAGATAGACCTCCAGGATGCGGCGTTTGTCCCAGAGCAGCTCCAGCCAGACGGTGATAATCGCTTCCTGAGCCTTGCGCCAGGGCGTTTTCGAGGCAGAGAGAAAGAGGTTTTTCGCCAGTTGCTGCGAGATTGTCGAGCCTCCGGCGACAAGTTTGCCCCGCTTCATATTTTTTTCCAGCGCCTTCTGGATGCCCTCCCAGTCGAAACCTTCGTGGTCGACGAACTTGTCGTCCTCGGCAGCGACCACGGCGCGCTTGAGGTGGCTCGAAATACGCTCATAGGGCACCCAGTGGTGGCGCAGTTCGGCGTTTGGCCGCTTTTCTTGCAACTCGGCCAGCCGCAGGCGCATGAAGGAGGTCATGTCGGGATCGTTGTATTTCCACCAGACCACCCAGCCGAAGTACCAGCCCTGCCAAAGCACCAGCAGGACAAGCAGCCAGAGCAGGCCGCGCCACAGCCAACGGCGGACGGGCTTCATGTGCCGCGCAGCGCCGTCAATACGGTCATTGTCTCAGGGCGGATGCCGCGCCAGAGCAGAAAGGCTTCTGCTGCCTGCTCAACGAGCATGCCAAGGCCATCGGCTGCGCGCGCGCCGGGGGCGCGCGCCTGACGCAAGAAATCAGTGTTTTTGCCATAAACCATGTCGTAGGCAAGCGCGTTCGGCGCATAGGTGAAACTTAGCCGTGGCAAGGCGCTCTCTGTCAGCCCTGCCGAGGTGGCGTTGATGACCAGATCGAATTCGCGTCCGGCCAGTTTAGCCAGACTGCAAGCCGTGCTGCCGGAAAACAGGCGGGCTAAAGTGTGCGCCTTTTCGGCAGTACGGTTGGCGATCAGCAATTCGGCGGGGCATTCGGCCAGCAGCGGCAGGATCACGCCGCGAGCAGCGCCGCCCGCGCCCAGCAGCAGCACCCGTTTACCGCCGATGGCGACAGCGAGATTGACGGTCAGGTCGCGCACCAGACCAGCGCCATCGGTGTTGTCGCCCAAGATTTCGTTATCCGAAAAGACCAGCGTGTTTACAGCGCCGGCGGCTCTGGCGCGCCCGGTCAAGCGCGTCGCCAGCCGGAAGGCTTCTTCCTTGAAAGGCACTGTGACATTGGCGCCCCGCCCGCCGGTAGCGGCAAATCCGCGGGCCGTGGCAGCAAAGCCGCCGAGCGGCGCGAGCAGCGCCTCATAAGTCATGTCCTGACCGCTTGCCGCGGCAAACAGCGCATGAATGCGGGGTGACTTGGAATGGGCAATCGGATTGCCGATTACGGCGTAGCGGTCGGTCATGGGCTCAGTCCGAGGTGTGCAGCCGGTCGGAAGTCGAAAACGACCAGGTTCTGGTGATTTCGATAATGTCGGTATCGCGCCGGATGTTTTCGGGAAATGGCGCATAGGGAGCCGACATTTCAACAATGCGGCGGGCGGCCTGATCGAGCACTTTTTTGCCGGACGAGCGGTTCAATTCCACGCGGTCGAGACTGCCGTCGGCGCGGATCACCACGCTCAACACCAGATTGCCGTACAACTTTCCCTTCGCGGCTTCTGGGTAGTTGAGATTGCCGATGCGCTCAACTTTTTGCCGCCAGTCTTCGATGTATTGGGCGAAGCGATATTCTTCGACACGGGCGCCGATGAACTTCTTGCGCGGCCGCTTGTTGTACTCCTCAATGTTGCGGGCAATCTGCCCTTCGAGGCGGGCCATATTGAGCGCCGAGGTCGCCAGCTCGAGACCGGAGGCAGCGGATTGATCGGCCGGGGTTGGAATGTCGCGCTTGTTTTCGGCAGGCACGGTTTGGAGGCTGCGCAGTTGCGCCAGCATCTGCTGCTGCTGCTTTTCCAGTTCGGCAACCCGTTGTTTGGCCTCGACGATGCTGTCGCCCTCGGCCCGGGTGGGCGAAACCGGCAGCGGTGTTTTGATGCGCCGGTTTTCATCGGTGTTGCCGCCGCCGTCCAGATTGGCCTGCCCCTTCGCCTGCGCCTTGTCGGGACGCTGGGCCGATTTGCTGTTGACCAGAATGACATCGAGCGCCCGCTCAGCCGCTTTCCCCATTTTCTCCGGCAGCTTGAAATGGATGGACAGCAAAGCCGCGTGCAGCGCCAGCGATATTCCCAGTGCCACGGAAAGGGCGCGGTTTTGCGACTT
>JAISPO010000148.1 GCA_031274855.1 Zoogloeaceae bacterium
GGCGTCGTTCTGGGCGGCATTATCATCAGGCCGGATGTCGCCGACAGCCTGCTCGCCTTTGAGCTCCCGTTCATCGACACCGTTGCCCAGATGAACGTCCTCATCATCGGCGCGCTCTACCTGATCGCGGCCCTGTTCAACCTCTACATTCCCGACACCGGCGTCGATCACAAACCCCTCAGCAAAAATCCGCTCTATCTGGTGCGCGAGTTCAATCACTGCCTCAGGCTGCTCTGGCGCGACCGGCTCGGACAAATTTCGCTGGCCGTCACCACCCTGTTCTGGGGCGCGGGCGCGACGCTGCAATTCATCGTCATCGAATGGGCCAGTACCGCTCTCGACCTCGATCTGTCCGATGCCAGCATGTTGCAAGGCTTCGTCGCCATCGGCGTTGCCATCGGCGCCATCCTCGCCGCCAAAATGATCTCGCTACGCAAATCGGTACAGGTCATCCCGCTCGGCCTCATCATGGGCATCGGCATGATCCTCATGATCTTCATCCGCGAAATGTGGCAGGCCGTGCCGCTGCTGATCATCGTCGGCGCGCTTTCGGGATTCTTCGTCGTTCCGATGAACGCCCTGCTCCAGCATCGCGGCCACATCCTCATGGGCGCGGGTCATTCCATCGCCGTCCAGAACTTCAACGAAAACCTGTCCATCCTCATCATGACAGGCGTATACGCCCTGCTGATCGCCGCCAACCTGTCGATCTACTTCGTCATCGCCCTGTTTGGCATCTTCGTCTCGGCCATGATGTGGCTGGTCCGAAAACGCCACTTCGTCAACCAGCAAGAACACGACGACGTCGCCCTGCTCGACGGCTAGTCAGGGTATGGGTTACTGAACCCTGGAACCTGATCCCTGAAACCTGATGAAGCAGCGCACGCTGTGCGTACCTGAAAGCGGCGTGGCATCGGGGTAGCGGTCTTTGCAGGCGGGGAGCGCGTGGGGGCAGCGGGGGTGGAAGTGGCAGCCTGTCGGCGGATTGGCAGGCGATGGGGGGTCGCCGGGAACGAGGAGAGGTGTTCCGGCTTGGCCGTCCAGTCGCGGAACGGCGGCCATCAGGGCTTGCGTGTAGGGGTGTTGGGGGTTGCGCAGCACATCGTCGGCAGTGCCTTGTTCGACGATGCGCCCAAGGTACATGACCGCGACTTCGTGAGCGAGATAGTCCACCACGGCGATGTTGTGGGTGATGAACAGGTAGGACAGGCCGCGCTGTTGCTGCAAGTTGCGCAAGAGTTTGAGTATCTGCGCCTGCACGGAAACATCAAGGGCGCTGGTCGGTTCGTCGCAGATCAGCAGTTGCGGGTTGACAGCCAGTGCGCGGGCGATGGCGATGCGTTGACGCTGTCCGCCGGAAAATTCGTGCGGGTAGCGGCTGGCCATCGCGGCATCAAGGCCGACCTGTTCCAGCAGTTGACCGACATCGCCCTGCACGCCCTGCGCCCGCATTCCCTCCGCCAGTATCCGCCCGATACGCAGACGCGGATTGAGCGAGCCGAACGGATCCTGAAACACCATTTGCATCCGCTCCGGCGCTATTGTTTTTAGTTCTTCGCCGCCGAAGCTGATCCGGCCCGCAGCCGGTTTCAACAAATGCAGAATGGCTTTGCCTGCCGTCGTTTTGCCGCAGCCGGATTCGCCGACCACGGCCAGCGTCGCGCCACGGCTGACTTTCAGCGAGACGCCATCGACCGCCCTAACGTAGCCGACTGTCCGTTGCAAGAGGCCGCGCCGGATGGGGAAGTGGACAGAGAGGTTTTCTACGGCCAATAGCGCAGCATGGCCCTCCCCTTCAAGAAGACACCCCCCTTTGTTTCCCTCCCCTTCAAGAGGACACCCCCCTTTGTTTCCCTCCCCTTCAAGGGGAGGGTTGGGTGGGGATGGGGTTCGGCCACCAGACAAATTTTCCGGCAGCGCCGCGAACAAACGCCGCGAGTACTCATGCGCCGGAGCGCGGAAGAACGGTTCGGTCTTGCTCACTTCGACCAGTTGCCCGCCGTGCATGACGCCGACGCGATCCGCCATGCGGGCGACGACGCCGAGGTCATGGGTAATCAGCAGCATCGCCATGCCGCGTTCGCGCTGCAAGCGCTTGAGTAAATCGAGCACCTGCGCCTGAATGGTGACATCGAGCGCAGTGGTCGGCTCATCGGCAATCAAAAGTTTGGGGTCGCCGGCCAGCGCCATCGCAATCATCGACCGCTGCTTCATGCCGCCCGAAAGTTGAAATGGATACTCGCTGGCGCGCCGCGCCGGATCGGGGATGCCGACCAGTTCCAGCAGTTCGATCACGCGCTCCGGCTTGCCACCATGCAGACGCAGCACTTCGCCGATCTGCGCGCCTATGGTCATCACGGGGTTGAGGCTGGTCGCCGGTTCCTGAAAGATCATCGCCATGCCGCCGCCGCGCAACTCGCGCATTCCGGCTTCCGGTATGGCAAACAGGTCGCGGCCCGCGAAATTGACTTCGCCCCGCGTGATGCGCGCCAGCGGCGGCAGCAGGCGCATCAGGGCCAGCGCGGTCATCGACTTGCCGCAGCCCGACTCGCCGAGCAGCGTGAAAGTTTCACCGGCGGCGATATCGAACGAAACACCGGCGACCGGCTGAATCGCGCCGATACGCACGGCCAGATCGCGCACGATCAGCAGGCTCATTTCGCCGCCCTCGGATCGAAGGCGTCGCGCACAGCGTCGGCCAGCAGATTCGCCGCCAGCACCATGATGAACATGAAAGTGAACGCCGCCGCTAGCGACCACCAGACGACAGGCTCACGCGCGAGTTCGAGACGCGCCGCGTTAATCATGGTACCGAAGCTGATGGTATTCGGATCGACGCCGACGCCGATATAGGACAGCACGGCTTCGGCCAGCACCAGTCCAGAAAAATCCATCACCAGCGCAATCAGGACAATGTGCATGACATTGGGCAGGATGTGCCGCAGCATGATCGCCAGCGGCGCAACCCCGAAAGCCTGCGCCGCCTGCACATATTCCATTTCGCGCAGCTTGAGCGTTTCGCCGCGCAGCAAGCGGCACAGGCCCGTCCAACTGGTGACGCCGAGAATGGCGCACAGCGCCAGCAGGCGGGCATCGGCGCGTTCCGCCGCCGTGGCAAACCAGTCTGGATGCGTGTCGATGACCACCTGCATCATCAGCACTGAGGCGGCAATCAGCAGCACGCCGGGGATCGAGTTGAGCGTCGTGTAGAGATACTGGATCGCATCATCCACCCAGCCGCCGACATAACCGGCGATGATGCCGAGCAGAATCGCCGCCGGCAGCATGATGAGCGTGGTCAACGTGCCGATCAGTAGTCCTGTGCGTATGCTTTTCAGCGTGAGATAGAGCACATCCTGCCCCACCTTGTCGGTGCCGAAAAGATGCGCGCCCGCGTGCTTGAGCGGCGGAAAACCGCTGCTGCCGTCCGCCAGAATTTCCTTGGCGAAAGACTCATCGGCAAGCGGCGCCGAATAGGTCTTTTCCGTATTGAGTTTGAGCGGCATCAACAGCGCATCAAGCGCCGAGAGCACCTCGACCGAATAGGCGACCGGCTTGTCTGCCTCGCGCGGCAATTCGGCGCGGTAATGCAGCGAGTCGATAAAGCTAATGGCAAAAAATCCGGCCAGCGCCGCGGCAGCGATTCGCGCCCGCCGCTTGGCCCAAACTGCCGCCCAGGCAGCGCGCAAATGCTCCTGACGCCGCCCCCACCAGACGCTGCCGAGCGCAAGCGCAATCAGCAGAAAAAACAGCGCATCGGACCAGAGCAGGACGGGCTTCATTGAAAGCGGATGCGCGGATCGACCAGCGCATAGGAGATATCGGTCAACAGCAGGCCAATGATGTAAAGAACCGAGCCGATGAACACCATCGAGCGGACGATGGCGAAATCCTGCGCGTTGATGGCCTCGATGGTGTAACTGCCCAGCCCCGGAATGCCGAAGAAGGATTCGATCAGCAGATTGCCCGTGAACAGCGCCGGAATCACTACGACAACGCCGGTCAAAATCGGAATCAGCGCATTGCGCAAAACATGGCGGAACAGCAGCAGACGTTCGGAAAGCCCCTTGGCGCGCGCCGTGCGGACGTAGTCCTTGCCGATCTCTTCAAGGAAAATGGTGCGATACCATCGCGTGCCCGCGCCGATGCCGCCGATGACGCCGACCGCCACCGGCAGCACCAGAAACTTGGCGACAGTCAAGCCTTCGCCATAACCGGAAATCGGCACCAGATGCCAGACCTTGCTCACCAGCCACTGGCCGCCGATGATGTAGAACAGCGCGGAAATCGACATCAAGCCGACGCAGAGCACCACACCGGCAGTATCAAGATAGCTGGCCCGGAAATAAACCAGCAGCAACGCAAACGAAATGGTGACGAACAAACCAAGTATGAAAACCGGAACCGCCACCGCCAGCGAAGGCCCCATGCGTGTCGATATTTCGCGCGAAATATCCCGCCCGTCGTCGGCCCGCCCGAAATCGAACACGAACATGCGCACCGACTTCTTGAAAAAAATCGTCTCGGTGGCCTTATCCAGTCCCGCTGCCGCGCCGTTCCAGAACAGCGGCTGATCGTAACCGCGCTCGGCCTTCCACTTCTCCACGGCCTCGGGCATGACACGCTTGACGCCCAACTGCATCCGCGCCATGTCGTCCGGGCTATTGACGACAAAGAACAGCGCGAACGTAATCACGTTCACGCCAATCAAAATCGGGATCGCGTAAAGCAGGCGACGGACAATGTAGGCAAGCATCAGGCGTTAGGATACCCGATATACCCGCGCTAAGCCCCATTTACAAAGGGGGTGGCGGCGAAGCCGGCGGGGGTTTGCAGGCGCGGCAACACCGCCAGCGCATTGGCCGTGGTCTCGGCAATCACGCGCTCGACCGGAATGTTCCGCAACGCGGCCAGCGTTTCGGCAATGCGCGGCAACTCGCCCGGCTCGTTGCGCTCACCGGCCCGCCATGCAGGCGGAATATCGGGCGCGTCGGTTTCGAGGACAATGCTGTCCAGCGGCAGCGTCGCCGCCAGTTCCCGCAATCGCGTGGCCCGCGGGTAAGTCATCGCGCCGCCAAAGCCGAGTTTGAAACCGAGTTTGATGAACTCATCAGCCTGCTGGCG
>JAISPO010000176.1 GCA_031274855.1 Zoogloeaceae bacterium
TTCTTGACAGCGTTTTCGATGCGTTGCGCGGCTGCCTCGTTGCCAAAGGTATAGCGCAACATCATCGCGGCGGAAAGAATCGTCGCCAGCGGATTCGCCACGCCCTTGCCCGCGATATCGGGCGCAGAACCGTGACAAGGCTCGTACAAGCCCTTGTTATTGGCATCGAGCGAAGCCGAAGGCAACATGCCGATCGAGCCGGTCAGCATCGACGCCTCGTCCGACAGAATGTCGCCGAACATGTTGCCGGTCACCATCACATCAAACTGTTTGGGATTGCGCACCAGTTGCATGGCGGCGTTATCGACCAGCATGTGAGTGAGTTCGACATCGGGATACTCAGGGGCGACGCTAATCACCACATCGCGCCAAAGCTGGGTGCATTCCAGCACATTCATTTTGTCGACTGAGCACACTTTTTTGTTACGCCTGCGCGCTGACTCAAAAGCGACTTTGGCGATGCGGCGAATTTCCGCCTCGCTGTAAATCATTGTGTTGATGCCCACCTTCTCGCCGTTGCGAACTTCAATACCGCGCGGCTGGCCGAAGTAAATATCGCCTGTCAATTCGCGCACGATCAAAATATCCAGCCCCGACACCACCTCGGGCTTCAGCGTGGACGCATTGGCAAGTTCGGGATAAAGCACCGCCGGACGCAAATTGGCGAACAAGCCCAAGTCTTTGCGAATGCCGAGCAAGCCGCGCTCCGGCCGCAATTCACGCGGATTGTTGTCCCACTGCGGACCGCCGACAGCGCCCAGCAGCACGGCGTCCGCCGCCCGCGCCAGCTTGCGGGTCGCTTCGGGGTAAGGGTCGCCCGCGGCATCAACAGCGCAGCCGCCCAGCAGCCCCTCCTCCATTTCCATTTTCAGGCCCAACGCCTGCAACACGCGCACCGCTTCCGCGGTGATTTCCGGCCCGATGCCATCGCCCGGCAATACGCAAATCTTCATGCTCATTCCTATGCTGATGGGCCGGCTTGCAAAGCCGGCCCGCAGATTGGGCGCGCGGCAGGGGCGCGCCTCCGCCTGCTGAAAACTGCTATTTGCCCTGCCCCTGCCGATACGCCAGCAGGAAGTGATAAAGCTGATCCTTGAGATGGACGCGCACCTTCTTCATGTCTTCCATGGTGAAGTCGGCTACTGGCATGTCGTGCTCTTCAAGGTCTTCGACCCGTCCGGTCAGCCTGCTGTACTGGTTCATCGTCCGCCGGAAATACGGATTGTGCTCACGCAGGGCGTCGACGGCATCGCGCATTTCCGGAAAGTCTACATACAAGTCATGGTGCTCGGTCAGCATGGTTCCCCCAAGGTTGTTGGCTCATTCTATCAGTCGCCCCGGCGCCTTCGGCGTCGGGCAAAGTACATCCGCGCACTGGGCGCGATGGTGTAAAGCGGCGTCGATCAGCGTCAGCGCCAGCATGGCCTCGGCGACCGGCGTGGCGCGAATGCCGACACAGGGGTCGTGGCGTCCGTGCGTTTCGACGATGGTTGGCTGGCCTTGCAGGTCAATCGAGCGGCGCGGCAGGCGGATACTGGAAGTCGGTTTGATGGCGATATTGACGATCACGTCCTGACCGGTCGAAATGCCGCCCAGAATGCCACCGGCGTGATTGCTGAGGAAACCCTGCGGCGTCAGTTCGTCGCCGTGTTCGCTGCCACGCTGAGTGATGGCCGCGAAGCCCGCGCCAATCTCGACGCCTTTGACAGCGTTAATGCCCATCATCGCGTAAGCGATATCGGCATCCAGCCTGTTGTAGACCGGATCGCCCCAGCCAACCGGCACGCCTTCGGCAATGACCGTAACGCGCGCGCCAATCGAATCACCCTCCTTGCGCAACTTGTCCATGAAGGCTTCAAGCTCCGGCACGATGGCGGCATCGGGCGCGAAAAACGGATTTTCGGCAACCGCTGACCAGTCGCGCAAGGGAATTTCAATCGGGCCGAGTTGACTCAGATAGCCGCGCACCGTCACGCCATAACGCTCACGCAACCACTTTTTGGCAATCGCGCCGGCAGCCACACGCACTGCCGTTTCCCGTGCGCTGGCGCGGCCGCCGCCCCGATAGTCGCGGATGCCGTATTTCTGCCAATAAACATAGTCGGCGTGGCCGGGCCGGAAGCTGGCAGCGATGTTGCCGTAGTCCTGGCTGCGCTGATCCTGATTGCGAATCAGCAGGGCAATCGGCGTGCCGGTCGTCTTGCCCTCGAAAACACCGGAGAGAATTTCGACTGTATCCGGTTCCTGACGCTGCGTGACATGGCGGGAAGTTCCCGGACGGCGGCGATCCAGTTCGGCCTGAATGTCGGCCTCGGCAATAGCCAAACCCGGCGGGCAGCCATCGACGACGCAGCCGATGGCGGGGCCGTGGGATTCACCGAAAGACGTGACGCGAAACAAGGCGCCAAAGCTATTGCCGGACATGATGGCAGTCTAACACGGCAGGTTACAGGGTTCAGGTGTCAGGGTTCGGCAATAGTAGTTGAGGTTCGCTGCGCGAACCTCAACATCAAAAACTGAAACCTGATGTGTTAGGATGGCGGCGCAGTGGACATCCCGTCCGCGCTCCCGCAAGCAAGTTTGCGCTGAGGCAAAGCCCGCGCCCCAATATCCAAAGGAAGGAACCGATGAGCGAACATATCCATCATGTCACTGACGCCAGCTTCAAGTCCGAAGTGCTGGACTCAGCCACGCCTGTGCTGGTCGATTACTGGGCCGAATGGTGCGGCCCGTGCAAGATGGTCGCCCCCATCCTCGACGAGGTCGCCAGAGAATACGGCGGCAAGCTCAAGATCGCCAAGATCAATATCGACGAGAACCCAAAAATTCCTGGCGAATACGGCATTCGCGGCATCCCGACCCTGATTTTGTTCAAAGGCGGCAACGTGGAAGCCACCAAAATCGGCGCGGTCTCAAAATCGCAGTTGACCGCCTTTATTGACAGCCATCTTTGAAGTGGTTACATTCCGCGCCTGAATCCGCGTCTTTCTGAAGCCGGATTCAGGCCAGCGCCGGAAATTCCGGCCTTGCCTGACACTCTCCAAAAGTTCTCCCCAATTCTCTCCGAACTTCGTTTTCGGATTTCATTCCGCGCACCGTACAGGTCTTCCCATGCATCTCTCGGAGCTAAAAGCCCATCATGTCAGCACCCTGCTCGACATGGCCAACGCCAACGGCATTGAAGGCGCCAACCGCCTGCGCAAGCAGGAACTGATTTTCGCTCTCCTGAAGAATCAGGCTCGCAAAGGCGAGTCGATCTACGGCGACGGCGCTCTGGAAGTCCTGTCTGACGGCTTCGGTTTTCTGCGTTCGCCGGACACTTCCTACTTGGCCGGCACTGACGACATTTACGTTTCCCCTTCGCAGATTCGCCGCTTCAACCTGCATACCGGCGATACCATCGAAGGCGAAATTCGCACCCCGAAGGAAGGCGAGCGTTATTTCGCGCTGGTCAAACTCGACAAGGTCAATGGCGAAAGCCCCGAAGCCAGCAAGCACAAAATCCTGTTCGAGAACCTGACGCCCCTGCACCCGACCGAACACCTGACGCTTGAACGCGAAATGCGCGGTGAGGAAAATTTCACCAGTCGCGTCGTCGACATCATCGCGCCCATCGGCAAGGGCCAGCGCGGCCTGCTGGTCTCGGCCCCCAAGAGCGGCAAGACGGTGATGATGCAGCATATCGCTCACGCCATTACCGCCAATCATCCCGATGTGGTGCTGATCGTTCTGCTGATCGACGAGCGCCCCGAAGAAGTGACGGAAATGACCCGCTCGGTCAAGGGCGAAGTCGTCGCCTCCACCTTTGACGAACCGGCCACCCGCCATGTGCAAGTGGCCGAAATGGTCATCGAAAAAGCCAAGCGGCTGGTCGAGCATAAAAAGGATGTGGTCATCCTGCTCGACTCGATTACCCGTCTCGCCCGCGCTTACAACACCGTTGTCCCCGCTTCCGGCAAAGTACTCACCGGCGGCGTCGATGCCAACGCGTTGCAAAAGCCGAAGCGATTTTTCGGCGCGGCCCGTAATGTCGAAGAAGGCGGCTCGCTGACCATCATCGCCACGGCGCTGATCGACACCGGCAGCCGCATGGACGACGTGATCTACGAGGAATTCAAAGGCACCGGCAACATGGAAATCCATCTGGATCGCCGCATGGCCGAGAAGCGCGTCTATCCCTCGATCAACGTTAACCGTTCCGGCACCCGCCGCGAAGAACTGTTGCTCAAATCCGATGTCCTGCAAAAGATATGGGTGCTGCGCAAACTGCTTTACGGTCTGGACGATCTGGAAGCCACCGAGTTCCTGCTCGACAAGGTGCGGGCGACGAAGAACAACAACGAATTCTTCGACGCCATGCGCCGCTAGGGCAGCACACCCTCTCCCGCAAGTGGGAGAGGAAAAAAGATTCTCAGGTTGATTCCAAACCGTTTTTTTAGGATAATGCGCCCCTTTCCGGCCCACAAGCCGCCGGCGCCAGCAAGAATGCAAAGGATCAAGCAATGAAAGAAAGTATCCACCCGAAGTACGCCGCAGTCGAAGTCACGTGCAGTTGCGGCAACACGTTCAAGACAGCCTCGACCAACAGCAAGCCGCTGCATATCGAAGTCTGCTCATCCTGCCATCCGTTCTACACGGGCAAGCAGAAGATTGTCGATACCGCCGGCCGCGTCGAACGCTTCCGTCAAAAGTACGGCAAGCGGGCGGCTGCCTGATTTGTCGGTGAGATACATCAAGGCAGCCTCGGCTGCCTTTTTTGTTTCCGGCCCCGCATGAACCTGACGTTCGAACCCCGGCAACCCGCAGGCCCGCTGCCTTGGCTGGTACTGGTCATTTGTCTGGCCTATCTGCTGGCCGGCAGCATCGGGCATGATCCATGGAAGTCCGAGGACACCATCGGCATCGCCGTCGCGCACGACTTTTATACCGGCAGTGATTGGCTCAAGCCAACGCTGGCGGGCGAAGCATGGACTGAAACCGCGCCGCTCTGGCACTGGACAGCCGCCGCCACGGCCACGCTCACCGGCGCTTTCCTGCCCTTTCATGACGGCGCCCGCCTCGCCTCCGCGCTGTTCGGCGGGCTATTCCTGCTGCTGCTCGCTTTAACAGCGCGCAGGCTTTACGACAAGGATGCCGGATGGGGCGCGCCCCTGCTCGCCGTCGGTACGCTGGGCCTGTTGATGCCGCTGCACGAAGCCCAGCCCGCATCCGCCATTCTCGCTACGATGGCGGGCGTCTATTGGGGCGCAACACTGCTGGCCGAGCGCCCTTGGCGGGGCGCGCTGGTTATGGGCGTCAGTCTCGCCGCCAGCTTCCTTGCCGGTGGATTGAGCGGCACGCTGCCGCTACTGATTCTGCTGCTCGTCCCCCTGCTACAGAAGCGTTACAGCGCGGCGCTCATTGCCGCTTGTACAGGCGTGGCGCTGGCGGCCATCTGGCTCCTGCTGATTGCCCAATACGAACCGGCTTGGGGCGCAGCGTGGTGGCCGCACCAATTTTCGGCTATCGAACCGCGCCTCGGCCTCACTGCGGAACACGCCAAATTCCTCGGCTGGTTCGCCTGGCCCGTACTCTACGTTGCCCCCTGGGCCATCTGGCGCAACCGCCAGCGCCTCACCTCGCCCGACATCGGCATCCCGCTGCTCGGCGCGTTATCCGGCCTTGTCTGGTTCCTCACCCATGAGACCAATGTCTCCAACGCCCTGCCCATAATCCCCCCGCTTATCCTGCTGGCCGCCACCGGCAGCGCCCGTCTGCGGCGTGGCGCGGCCAATGCTTGGGACTGGTTCGGCATGACCACCTTCACCATTACCGCCGCCCTCGTCTGGCTCGGCTACAGCGCCCTGCAACTGGGCTGGCCGCCGAAACTCGCCGCCAGCGCCCTTAGACTGGAACCCGGTTTCGTGGCCCAATTCTCGTTCCTCGCGCTGCTCGTGGCGCTGACGGCTACCCTTGGCTGGATTTTCATCCTCACCCGCCTGCCGCGCTCCCCGTGGCGCGTCGTCAGCCGCTGGGCAGCGGGCCTCACCGTCTTCTGGATACTGCTCATTGCCCTTTGGGTCCCCTGGATCGACTACGGTAAAACCTACCGCCCTGTCGTTGCCAGCCTGCAACAAACGCTCCCTGCCGGTGCCGGTTGCATCGGACGGCTTTCGCTCGGCGTCCCGCAACGCGCCGTCCTCGCCTATCACGGCGGCATTCGAACTCGCGTGGACGGCAAAGACTGCGACTGGCTCATTATTCAAAGCGGCCCCAAAGAAGCTGCCCCCGACGGCTGGACCCGCGTTTGGGAAGGTCACCGCCCGGGTGACCGCAACGAAAGGCTGCGCCTCTACAAGCGCAACGACGGTTGACTTGAAGCCCTCTCCGCCCCTATCGCTTGATTGATCTTTGGCATGGGAGGCTGTAGGATGAAATGGTTTGACTGGTAGGTGTCTCATTTCAAAAAGCTGTCTCATCCCCAAAACTTAACGGAGAAAAACCTCGTGTCTCAAGTTCAAGAAACCAAAATCGTCACCGCCGATGCAACCGCGCTGGGCGTATTCGGCCTGGCTCTCATCACCTTTGTCGCCTCGTCCAGCAAGCTGGGCTGGACATCAGGCAACCCCACTTACTTGATGCCTTGGGCGCTTTTCCTCGGCTCCTTTGCCCAACTATGGGCTGCCGCCATCGACTTCAAACGCAACAACTATTTCGGCGCGATCGTACTCGGTACTTTTGGTCTTTTCTGGGTTGCTGTCACCATGGTATGGGCCATTTCAAGCGGCTTCTTCGGCGCGGTTCCCGAAAAAGCCGATTTCAGCCAGTTCGGATATGCCTGCTTCGGCTACATGATTTTCTGTGTTTTCATTACCGTCGCCGCCTTCGAAGCCAACAAAGTTTTCGGCGTGATTCTGTCGCTGATCATCGTCCTCCTCGGATCGCTCGGATTCCAGCTTCTCGGCATCAACAAAGAATTCTTCGGCCCCCTCGCAGGCTGGTCGGACTTCATCATTTCCATCCTGGGCTTCTACGCCTCCGGCGCAATTTTCCTCAACTCCTTTTTTGGCCGCACAATCCTGCCGCTCGGCAGGCCAATGGGGTGGGTAAAGAAAGCCTGATTACCCCGCTCGAAAAGAAGGCCGAACCCGTGTGATGCGGGTTCGGCCTTTTTCATTCCCGCGGCTACGCGCG
>JAISPO010000182.1 GCA_031274855.1 Zoogloeaceae bacterium
ATCGTCGATAAAAATATTCTTCGGCTTGATGCCGAGCTTGATCGCCTTTGCCCGCGCCGGTTCCAACTCCTCGCCCTGACCGAGATCGGCAGTGAAAGTGACCACCTCGCAGTCATAGACATCCTGCAACCACTTGAGAATAACGGAGGTATCCAGACCGCCGGAATAGGCAAGTACGACTTTTTTGACTTTGCTCATTATTGAATGCGTCCCAACAATAGAAATTCCATCAAGGCCTTCTGGCTGTGCAGCCTGTTTTCGGCCTCGTCCCAAACTACCGATTGCGGCCCGTCGATCACCTCGGCGGTCACTTCTTCGCCGCGATGCGCGGGCAGGCAGTGCATGAACAGCGCGTCCGGTTTCGCCGCCTGCATCATTTCGCCATCGACCTGCCAGTCAGCGAAATCGCGCAGACGCTCTTCGTTCTCGGCTTCAAAGCCCATCGAAGTCCACACATCCGTCGTCACCAGATCGGCGCCACGCGCCGCGTCCATCGGGTCGGCAAACTGCTCGAAATGGCCGGTACCGTGGAGACCGGCGCGTTCGGCTTCGACTTCGTAACCGGGCGGCGTCGATACACGCACGTTGAAATCCAGCACCTCGGCGGCTTGCAGCCAGGTGTTGCACACGTTGTTGGAATCGCCGATCCACGCCACCGTCTTGCCCCGTATCGAGCCGCGCTGCTCGATATAGGTGAAGATGTCCGCCAGAATCTGACAGGGGTGATATTCATTCGTCAGGCCGTTGATGACCGGCACGCGCGCGTTACGGGCAAAACGCTCAATGACGTCCTGCTCGAAAGTACGGATCATCACCAGATCCGACATGCGCGAAATCACCTGCGCCGCGTCCTCGACCGGCTCGCCGCGCCCCAACTGCGAATCGCGCGTGTTCAGGTAAATGGCCGAACCGCCCAGTTGCTGAATACCAGCCTCGAAAGACAGGCGCGTGCGCGTGCTCGCCTTCTCGAAAATCATCACCAGCGTGCGATCCTGCAAGGGCCAGTAACGCTGGTAAGTTTTGAACTGCTGCTTGATCCAAGCCGCGCGCGCAAAGAGGTAGTCAAGCTCTGCGCGAGTCAAATCCCTGAATTGCAAATAATGCCGCAACGGTGTCTGACTGGACATCATCAAGCCTCGAGGAACTCGCGTATCAGCGTCGCCAGCATGTCGACCAGCCGCTTCGCGTCGGCGTCACTGTAGATCAGCGACGGCAGCAGGCGGACTACGTTTCCGGCAGTCACGTTAATCAGCAGGCCCGCCGCAATCGCCCGCCCGACCAGCTCGCCACAGGGACGATCAAGCTGAATGCCGATCATCAGGCCATCGCCGCGAATGTCGACAATACCGGCCACATCCGCCAGCGCCGTTTTCAGCCCGCCGCGAATCGCATCGCCTAGGACGACAGCGCGCGCCATCAAGCCTTCCTGCTCAATCACATCGAGCGTCGTCAGCGCCGCCACGCAGGCCAGCGGATTGCCGCCGAACGTGGAGCCATGATTACCCGGCTTGAACAAATCCGCCGCCGGCCCAGCCGTCAGGCAAGCGCCAATCGGCACGCCGGAAGCCAGCCCTTTCGCCAGCGTCATCACATCGGGCCGGATGCCCGCGTGCTGATGCGCGAACCAGACGCCGGTGCGGCCAATGCCGCACTGAACCTCGTCGACCATGAACAGCCAGCCGCGCTCGTCGCAGATGCGGCGCAGCGCGCGCATATAGCCGTTATGCGCGATATTGATGCCGCCCTCGCCCTGAATCGGCTCGAACAGCACCGCGACGACATTCGGATTGTTCACCGCCACCTGCTCGATGGCCGGCAAATCATCGAAAGGCACGCGCACAAAGCCCGAGACCAGCGGCTCGAAACCCGCCTGCACCTTGCGATTGCCGGTCGCCGACAGCGTGGCCAGCGTGCGGCCATGAAAAGCGTGTTCCATCACCACGATGGCCGGCAGATCAATACCCTTCTGATGGCCGTACATCCGCGCCAGCTTGATCGCCGCCTCGTTCGCCTCGCAACCGGAATTGCAGAAGAACACTTCGTCCATGTGCGCCAAACCGGCCAGCCGGTCAGCCAGCAACTCCTGCTCGCGGACGCGATAAACGTTGGACGTATGAATCAGGCGGCCGGCCTGCTCGCAAATCGCCTTGACCAGCCGCGGATGCGCATGGCCCAGGGTATTGACCGCAATGCCACCGAGCGCGTCGAGATAACGGCGGCCCTGCTCATCGAAAAGATAACAGCCCTCGCCATGCGTGAAGGCAACGGGCTGCCGGTTGTAATTGTTCATCAGGTGCATTTCAGGACTCAAGATTCAGGTTACAGGATTCGGGAATTTGGTATCAGGATTCGCATAGCGCGAATCCTGACATATTAGACTGAAACCTGCACCCTGTAACCTGTACCCTGAAACAAAACGGGCCGCATCGCGGCCCGTTGTTGCAGTCCACACGCAGGCGATCAGAGCGCCTTGATTGCGGCAGACAGGCGGCGCTTGCAGCGGGCCGCGACATTCTTGTGAATGATCTTTTTGCCGGCGATGGAATCAATCACGCTCTGCGAATCCTGGAACGCCGCTTGAGCGACTGTCTTGTCGCCCGCGCCAATGGCCTTGCGCACGCGCTTGATGGCGGTACGCAGGGTCGAACGCAGGCTCATGTTACGGGCGCGCTGCTTGACAGCTTGACGAGCACGCTTTCGGGCTTGGGCGCT
>JAISPO010000184.1 GCA_031274855.1 Zoogloeaceae bacterium
CTGAAGGAATAGCGCAGGCAGTGGCGGGTAATCATCAGCGGCACTTCGCCGGTTTCCTCGTGGGCTTCGTAGGCGGCGGCGATCAGCTTGACGCCATGCCGTTCGTAAAAGCGCCGCGCTGCGGCGTTGTAGACGTTGGCGAGGAAGGAAAGCGTTGCTTCGGGGTAGGGCGCTGGCGGCACAGTTGCCGGTCTGCGTTGCGGGCGGCGATAGCCGGCGTGACGGGCTGCGATCAGCGCCACGACCGCTTCGCGCCGCAACGGGTTGAGCAGTGAATTCGGAATGAAGCGCGGCGCTTGCCAGTTTACCGTCAGGCCGGTCAGCGTGAAATCGGTCGCGCCGAGACGGGCGCGTTGTTCGCGTATCGCAGGTTCCGCGTTCGCGGTGTTTTGCGCGGGCTGGTGTTCGCAGACAATCGCTGCGCTTGCGCAAATGCCATCGCTGTCTGTCAGGGTGAGCGAGAAGCCGCCGGGTGTTTCGGCAAAACAGGCGGTGACGGCGATTTTTCGCTCAGCGGATTTTTTCGTCAACGCGGCTTCCCACGCATGGTCACGGTTGCGATGGATGGCGAGACCGGTTGCGAGGCCCGGCAGGTTTTTGATGGCCTCATTGGGCCGCGCTCGCCAGAGCCGCTCGCCGAGGCGTTCCACCGTGTTCACCTGTATGCCGACGGCTTCCCGCTTGTGCAGCCAGGCCAGACCGTCGCCATTGCTCATCGTTTCGCCGGTTTCGATGTCGATGGTGTCCGCGCCGATTTTCGTCACGACGCCCAGCGGCAGGCCGATGAAGGCCGGCGTATCGAATGCGCCGATATCGGCTTGGCGGCCACGGCTGAAGTAATCGGTTGCGCCGCGATGGAAAGTCTTGTCTGGGTCGGGCGTGAAGAACAGGGTTGTCTTGCCGCTCGATGCCGCGCCTGCGCCGAGATCATCGAGCAAGCGCCGGTAGTGGCCGACAATGTTTTTCACATAGGACGCATCCTTGTAGCGGCCTTCGATTTTGAGGCTGCCGACACCGGCGTCAATCAACGCCCGCAAGTGGGCGCTTTGGTTGTTGTCTTTCAGGGACAGCACATGTTTCTGGAAGGCCACCACTTGACCGCGCATGTCCTGCAAGGTGTAGGGCAGGCGGCAGGCTTGCGAGCAATCGCCGCGATTGGCGCTGCGCCCCGTCTGCGCGTGGCTGATGTAGCACTGGCCGGAATAGGCGACGCAGAGCGCGCCATGCACGAAATGCTCAATGACAACATCGGCAGGCACGGCGGCGCGCACGGCCTTGATTTCCTCAATGGAAAGTTCACGCGCCAGAACGAGTTGCGAGAAACCGCTGTCGGCGAGAAACCGCGCCTTCTCCGGCGTGCGGATATCGCATTGCGTCGAAGCGTGCAGGCTGATCGGCGGCAGGTCGAGTTCCAGCAGCCCCATGTCCTGAACGAGCAGGGCATCGACACCGGCATTCCAGCATTCGCGGGCAAGTTGCCGCGCTGGTTCCAGCTCGTCGTCGTGCAGGATGGTGTTGAGGGTGACGTAAATGCGGGCATGAAAACGCCGCGCGAATTCAACCAGTCCGGCGATGTCGCGCATCGAGTTGCCCGCCTTGTCGCGCGCGCCGAAAGCCGGACCGCCGATGTAGACGGCATCGGCTCCGTGCATGATGGCCTCACGGCCGATCCCCGCCGTTTTGGCGGGGGCGAGCAACTCAATGGTCACGGCTTCCGTTTGCGCGGGGCCGCCGTGGGCTTGTCGAATCTGGTTTTGCCCGGCGCTTTACTGGGCGCTTTACGCGGCGCTTTGTACGGCTCGGGCGCTTCACCATCGAAAAGCCGGAGGTTGAGCGGCGTTTGTTTGACGCGCGTTTTTTTCAGCGTTGCCATCACCTCTTTCGGCAAATCCGCCGGAAGTTCGACAGTGGCGAACTCGGCAAACACGTGAATTTGGCCAATGTATTTTCCGGCAATGCCGCCTTCGTTGGCGATGGCCCCGACGATTTCCTTGGGCGTCGCGCCCAGATTGCGGCCCACCTCAATGCGGTAGCGGCGCAATTCGCCGTCGGCAAGCGTGGGTTTCGCGGAAACCTCAGTTTTCACGGCGCGTTTTTCACGCTGCGGTTTTTCTCCGTATTCCCGCGCGGGCGGGGCTGCGGGGATATCCGGCAGATCGGGCTGCAATGGCCGGTCGCGGGTGGCGAGAAAGGCCAGCGCCGCCGCGATCTGGCGCGTTGCCACGTTCTGCTCGCCTTCCATGCGGCGAATCACGTCGTAGAAGTAGTCGAGATTTTCATTACCCAGCGTTTCCAGTATTTGCTGCTGAAACTGGGCGACGCGCCGCTCGGCGACTTCGCCCGCCGTGGGCAGCGTGACCGGCTCGATCTTCTGGCGCGTTGCGGTTTCGATGGCCTTGAGCATCCGCATTTCGCGCGGCGCGACAAACAGAATCGCGCTACCGGCGCGGCCCGCGCGGCCCGTGCGGCCAATGCGATGCACATAAGCCTCGGTGTCGTAAGGCACGTCGTAGTTGATGACATGGCTGATACGCGGCACGTCGATACCGCGCGCGGCGACGTCGGTAGCGACCACGATATCGAGGCCGCCGTTTTTCAGCCGCTCAATCACCTGCTCGCGCATACCTTGATGCATGTCGCCATTCAATGCTGCTGCTTCCAGCCCGCGCGCTTCCAGCTTTTCCGCCAGATCGACAGTGGCGAGTTTGGTGCGCACGAAAATAATCGCCGCGTCGAAATCGTCCTCGGCTTCCAGGATGCGGGTGAGGGCGTCGAGCTTGTCCGCGCCGCGCGCGACCCAGTAGCGTTGCCGGATGGTGGCGACCGTCGCGGTGACCGACTTGATTTTGATATGTTCGGGATCGCGCTGGTAACGCTTGGTGATGCGCCGGATCGGCTCGGGCATGGTCGCGGAAAACAGGGCCGTCTGCCGCTCTTTGGGCGTGTGTTCGAGAATCCATTCAATGTCTTCAATGAAGCCCATGCGCAGCATTTCATCCGCTTCGTCGAGTACCAGTGTCTGCAAGGTATCGAGCGACAGGCTCTTGCGTTCCAGGTGATCCATGACGCGGCCCGGCGTGCCGACGATGACATGCGCGCCACGGGAAAGGGCGCGCAACTGGACGACCATGCTCTGCCCGCCATACACCGGCAGCACATGGAATCCGGGGAGGTGCTTGGCATACTTCTGGAAAGCCTCGGCGACCTGAATCGCCAGTTCACGCGTCGGCGTCAGTACCAGCGCCTGCGGTTTTTTCACCGTAAGGTCGATGCGCGCCAGCGTGGGCAGGGCGAATGCGGCGGTTTTGCCCGTGCCTGTTTGCGCTTCGCCAAGCACGTCGCGGCCGGCCAGCAGGGACGGAATACAGGCCGCCTGAATTGGCGATGGCGTTTCGTAACCCACTTCGGCAAGCGCGGAAAGCAGGGCGGGCGGCAATTGCAATGCCGCAAAGGAGTCTGAAGATTCAGTCATGGAAATCCGCCGAAAATGGCGGGGAAGGGGGATCGGCAATGCCGATGAAGCGTGTATTATCGCACAGTGGCTTGCCACACCCTATTTCTGTCACCTGTAACCTGTACCCTAATGGCAATCCAATGGTTCCCCGGCCACATGACTTCGGCGCGCAAAAAAGCTGCCGAAACGTTGGCGCAAGTTGATGTCGTGATCGAAGTGCTCGATGCGCGCTGTCCCGAGGCGAGCAGCAACCCGATGATCCGCGAATTGCGCATGGCGCGTCAGCGGCCTTGCCTGCGGCTGCTTAACAAGGCCGATCTGGCCGATCCTGCCGCCACCGCGGACTGGATCGCGCATTACAACCGGCAGCCGGACGTCAAGGCTGTGGCAATTTCCTGTAAAAAATCCGGCGACGCGGCCAAAGTGCCCGCGCTCTGCCAGTCGCTCGCGCCGCACCGGAACGACGGCACCAAGCCGCTGCGAATGATGATTATGGGCATCCCCAACGTTGGCAAGTCGACGCTGATGAATGCGCTGGTCAAGCGGCGCGTCGCGGCCGTCGGCGACGAACCGGCCGTCACCAAGCAACAGCAGCGCATCGACCTGTCACCGCGCCTGATACTGTTCGATACGCCCGGCCTGATGTGGCCGAAAATCGAACACGACGCGGACGGCTACATGCTGGCAGCCAGCCACGCCATCGGCGTCAACGCCGTGCCGGAAGAGGAAGTGGCAACCTTCCTCGCCCGTCTGCTGCTGGAACGCTAC
>JAISPO010000190.1 GCA_031274855.1 Zoogloeaceae bacterium
CCGGTCAGTGAAGCCGCTTTCAATCCGGCTGTTTCGCTGGTGTTGATGGGCACTTACACTCGCCTCTCGCAAGACCCCAATCACTACGCCATCCACGGTTTCATTCCGGGCGGCAACGAGATGGGGCCGCCCAAGCGCAGTTTTGGGCTGGGCGAATCCGAGCTTGGCATTTCGGCGAATATCGACCACCGCTTGCGTGGCCAGTTCACAGCGTCTTTGTCGGCGGATGGCGATGTCGGCGTCGAGGAGGCTTTCATTCAGACGCTGGCGCTCGGTAATGGCGCGACGCTCAAGGCTGGGCGCATGTTTTCGGGTATCGGCTATTTGAACGGACAGCATCCCCATGCTTGGGACTTTGCCGACGCGCCGCTGGCTTATGGCGCCTTCCTCGGCAGCCAATGGAAAAACGACGGCATTCAAGCCATGTGGGTTGCGCCGACCGCTCTGTGGATCGAGTTGGGCGGCGAGATGGGCGCGGGCGGCGCGTTTCCCTCGACGGATCGCAACAAAAACGGCAACACGGCAGGCGCGTTGTTCGCGCATATCGGCGGTGATGCGGGTGACAGCGCAAGCTGGCGGGCGGGCTTGTCCGTGCTCGGTGTTTCGCCGCGCGACCGGCGGTATGAGGATGTGGATGGCTTGGGCAACCCCGTCACCAACAGCTTTAGCGGCAAAAGCCGGACATGGATCGCTGATGCCATCTGGAAGCAGGAACTCGCTCATGGAGGCAGGCTGATCGTGCAGGGCGAATATTTCCGCCGCCGCGAAAATGGTACGCTGGTTTGGGATGTCGACGGCGCCGGTCTTGCCGACGGTTATAGCGCCACGCAGTCCGGCTTTTACGCGCAGGCGGTTTGGCAATTCGCGCCGCTCTGGCGCGTCGGCTACCGCTACGACCGGCTGGATTCTGGGAAGGCCGATCTTGGCAGCACGCTGAACCCCGATGATCTGCCCATGCTGGCGGCTTACAAGCCCAGACGCAATACGCTGATGATTGATTTTTCGCCGTCCGAGTTTTCGCGCTTGCGCCTGCAACTTGCGCGTGACCAGTCGCGCCGCGACTTGACCGACAACCAACTCTGGCTGCAATACATCGTCAATCTCGGCGCTCACGGCCCCCACCACCATTAGAACGGTTTCGGCTTGAATCCTTATATATGTTTGAGCCTTGCGCTTCGTCGTTCCCGCGTGCTTTTGGCGGGAACCCAGTGGCTTTTATTAGTTTTAGTCTGTCCGTTTGCGGTAGGCCAAGAGGTGTCCTACAATCTCGCAATTCAGTCATAGACCACTTTACTACCGTGGCACTTTCCTCGCTGTTTGGCAAAAAACCTCAGGTGACGCCGCTCGCCAGGACTTCGCGTACCGCCGGCAAAGCCGGACCGGCGGCGATTTCTGCCGAGGATGGGGAGCCGCTCGATTTTTACCACACGCATTCCCGCATCCCGGACTCGAAAGCCGGTCAGCGAAAGGTCGAGGTTCAGGAAGTAACGCACGGTATTCCTCAAGCCATTGAAGAAGCCGCCATGCTCTATTCGATTGATCAGGCTGCCGCCGCCACCGGAATTCTGGAAGCAGCGATCCGCGACGATGATCTGGGCGATCACACCCATCGCGCCTGGGGTATGTTGTTCGAGCTTTATCAAAGTGAAGGACGGCGGCGGGATTTCGATCAACTGGCCGCTGAATACACTGCCAGATTCGAAATATCGCCCCCGGTCTGGATGGGCGCTGCGCCCGAAGGGCCGGTAGCGACAGCAAAACCCAAACCGGCAAGCAAGTCCGCTATCAACTTGTTGGGCGTGCTGAATGCCGAGTCGAAGGAGACATTGCAGCAGGTATTCAAGGCTGCCGAAAAGAGTCCCTCCGTGCGCTTGGACGTTAGCAAACTGACCGATGCCGACAATCACGGCTGCGGTCTGCTCAATGCCGTACTCAGGCGCTTGAAGAAGGCGCGCAAGGAATGCGTGATCGCGGGCGCTGAAAAGCTGGCGGCGCTGCTGGCAAAAAAGACCAAGCTCGGCGAATCCAGAGACGAGCAGATTTGGCTACTGCTGTTGGCAATCTATCAGCAGCTTGGCAAGCAGAAGGCGTTTGAGGATGCCGCTGTCGATTACGCCGTCACCTTTGAAGTATCGCCGCCTTCCTTCGAAATGCCTGAGAAGGATCCGCTTGCCAAGCCTGAGCCGGAAGCCGAGGCCGAGGTCGAGACAGCGGAGATCAAGGATGCCGTCTGCGCCCTCAAAGGCGTCATTACCTCTGCCGGAGAAACCACTTTCGCGGCGATTCGGGCCGAAGCGGCGACGACGCCGGAGGTGATTGTCGATGCCGGTTATCTCAAGCGTATGGATTTCGTTTCCGCCACCAATCTGATGAACATCGTGACGGAGCTGCTGGTGATCGAGAAGCGGGTACGCTTCATCAAAGCCAGTCATCTGCTGGCCGCGCTATGGGAAGTGATCGGCCTCGATCGCGTTGCCCGCATCGAAACGCGCAAAATTTAAGCGGAGCTATCTTGGAGCAATATCACGGGACTACCATTTTGTCGGTTCGGCGCGGCCATACCGTTGCGCTCGGCGGCGACGGGCAGGTGACGCTGGGCAATGTCGTCGTCAAGGCCAGCGCGCGCAAAGTGCGCCGCTTGTTCGGCGAGAAGGTGCTGGCCGGTTTTGCTGGCGGCACTGCCGACGCGTTCACGCTGTTCGAGCGTTTCGATGCCAAGATTGAAAAGCATCAGGGTAATTTGCTGCGGGCGGCGGTCGAACTGGCGAAGGATTGGCGTACTGACCGCATCCTGCGCCGCCTTGAAGCCATGCTGGCCGTAGCCGACCGCGAACATTCATTAATCATCACCGGCAATGGCGATGTGCTGGAACCGGAGCAAGGCATTGTCGCTATCGGTAGTGGCGGCCCCTACGCGCAAGCGGCGGCGCGCGCCCTGCTCGAACATACCGAACTTCCACCGGCGGCCATCGTCAAGCAGGCGCTGACCATTGCCGCCGATCTGTGTATTTACACCAACCAGAATCACGTCATCGAAGTTCTGGAGTAAGCCCCTTATGAGTCGAATGACCCCGCCCGAGATCGTCTCGGAACTGGACAAGCATGTCGTTGGTCAGGCCAATGCCAAGCGGGCCGTGGCGATTGCCCTGAGCAACCGCTGGCGGCGCGCCCAAGTGGCCGAACCCCTGCGTTCCGAAATCACGCCCAAGAACATTTTGATGATTGGCCCCACCGGCGTCGGCAAGACCGAAATCGCGCGGCGGCTGGCGCGGCTTGCCGGCGCGCCCTTCATCAAAATTGAAGCAACCAAGTTTACCGAGGTCGGTTACGTTGGCCGCGATGTCGATACCATCATCCGCGACTTGGCTGAAACAGCCATCAAGGATGCCCGCGTCGCCGCCATGAAGTCAGTGCGCAACCGCGCCATGGATGCCGCCGAAGACCGCGTGCTTGACGCGCTGCTGCCGCCTGCCCGCCTCGGCGCTGGCGAAACGCCTGCCGAAGATGCGGACAAGACCGGCGGCACGCGCCAGAAATTCCGCAAAAAGTTGCGCGAAGGCGAACTCGACGACAAGGAAATCGACATCGAAGTCGCCATGCCCAGCGCGACGATGGAAATTTTCGCGCCGCCCGGCATGGAAGAATTGACGCAGCAAATTCAGGGCATGTTTCAAAATCTCGGCAGCGCCGAGCGCCGCAAGTCGCGCAAAATGAAAATACGCGATGCGCTCAAGGCACTGACCGACGAGGAGGCCGCTCGTCTGATTAACGACGAAGAAGTCAAAACGCAGGCGTTGGCGAATGTCGAGCAAAACGGCATTGTTTTTCTCGACGAAATCGACAAAATCGCGGCCCGTCAGGAAATGCAAGGCGCCGATGTTTCACGTCAGGGGGTGCAGCGCGACCTGCTGCCGCTGGTCGAAGGCACGACGGTGTCGACCAAGTACGGCATGATCAAAACCGATCACATCCTGT
>JAISPO010000023.1 GCA_031274855.1 Zoogloeaceae bacterium
CGCGGCCATGTCACCGGCACCACGCCCCGCAGCCACGGCTCGGCGGCCATCGCTGGCGAAGTCCCGCTGGCCGAGATCACCGACTACGCCTCCAAGCTCAAATCAGTCACCGGCGGCCAGGGTTCCTACGCGCTCGAATTCGCCCGCTACGCGCCAGTTCCCCCGCAAACGCAACAGAAACTGGCCGTCTCGTTCAAGCTCAAGGAGGATGAGGACTAAAGATTTGCCGCGGCGGTGGCCTGCGCAGGGCAGGCCACCGCTAGCGGTTGAGGGGAACATGATGCGCGGTTTTCTGATTATCTCGATGATGTTGCTGTCTGCTTGCGCTAACACAACATCCGGCGCACAGCATCCGCCGCTGCATGGTGCTCTTTGGCTGATAACGCAAGCGGCAGGAGAGAAAGTCCAAGCCGTTAACGATGCCAACGTCCCGAATCTGGTATTCGACGAAAAATCGCAGCGCGTCTCCGGCAGTACTGGCTGCAATCGCATCGCTGGCGGCTACGCGCTTGAAGGCGACAAACTGCGTTTTCAACAAATGGTCTCCACACGCATGGCCTGTATCTCAGGCATGGAACAGGAAGACCGCATCCTGAAGGCACTGGGAACCATCGAACGCTACCGCTTCGCTGGCGGCCAGCTTGAATTGCTGGATGCGGCGGGTGCCGCGTCGTTGCGTCTGCGAGCAGAAACCTCAGCGTCTAAAAATTAAAGCCGCTGGATGCCCGCCAAAATCGCGCGGGAATGACGAGTGGGGGGCGCGCGGGAATGACGAAGGGGGTGTTACCGCCAGCGGTTGATGGCGTCGCGGGTGTCTTGGGCGGCTTGGCGGGCAGCGGCGGCGTAGTCTTCGCCTTTGCTCGCGTAGAGGATGGCGCGGGAGGAGTTGATCATCAGGCCGGTACCGGTGGCGGTCTTGCCGGCTTTGACGGTGGCTTCGATATCGCCGCCCTGAGCGCCGATGCCGGGGACTAAAAGCGGCATGTCGCCGGTGAGGGCGCGGACGCGGGCAAGTTCGGCAGGGAAGGTGGCGCCGACGACGAGGGCGCATTGGCCGGTGGCGTTCCATTCTTCGGCGACTTTACGCGCGACCACTTCATAAAGCGGCGTGCCGCCGGAACCGGTTTTCTGAAACTGGAAATCGCTACCGCCTGCGTTGGAGGTGCGGCAGAGCAGGATGACGCCTTTGTCGGCATAGGCAAGCCAAGGCTCGACTGAATCACGGCCCATGTAGGGGTTCACAGTGACGGCATCGGCGCGGTAACGCTCGAAGGCTTCGATGGCGTATTGCTCGGCGGTGCTGCCGATGTCGCCACGCTTGGCGTCGAGGATGACCGGAATATCGGGATGCCGCTCATGGATGCGGGCAATCAGGGCTTCGAGTTGGTCTTCGGCGCGATGCGCGGCGAAGTAGGCGATTTGCGGCTTGAAAGCGCAGGCGAAGTCAGCGGTCGCGTCGGCGATTTCGGCGCAGAAACGGAAAATGGCGTCCGGCTGGCCTTGCAGATGCGCGGGGAACTTGGCGGGGTCAGGGTCGAGACCGACGCAGAGCAGCGAATTATTTTTCTGCCAAGCCTTGGCGAGCAGATCGGTGAATTTCATTTCCAGGCATCCTTGAGCGTGACTGCGCGATTGAATACCGGCTTGCCTGGCGCGGAATCCACGCGGTCGGCCACAAAGTAACCGTGGCGCTCGAACTGGTAGCGATCTTCCGCTTGGGCGTTTTGCAGCGACGGTTCGAGTTGCGCGGTGATGACGCGCTTGGAATCGGGATTGAGGTCTTGCAGGAAATCGCGGCCACCCGCGCCCGGATGCTCGCTTTTGAAAAGGCGGTCGTAGAGCCGGACTTCGGTGGCGCAGGCATGTCTGGCCGAGAGCCAGTGAATGTTGCCTTTGACCTTGACGCTATCGGCGCCCGCGGTGCCGGACTTGGTTTCGGGTAACAAAATGCAATGCACCGATTTGATGTTGCCCGCGGCATCTTTGGCGCAGCCGGTGCATTTGACGACATAAGCGTAGCGCAGGCGTACGGTGTTACCCGCGTAGAGGCGGAAGTAACCCTTGGGCGGGTTTTCGCTGAAGTCGTCGCGCTCAATCCAGAGTTCTTTGGAGAAGGGAATGGCGCGTGTACCCAGTTCCGGCTTTTGCGGATGATTGGGGGCGGCGCACATTTCCTCGCCGTCTTCAGGATAGTTGTCGATGACGAGCTTGATCGGGTCGAGCACGGCGATACGGCGCTCGGCGCTTGCGTTCAGATCGTCGCGCATACAGGCTTCGAGGATGCTCATGTCGATCCACGCATCGGCCTTGGCGACGCCGATCATTTCGGCAAAGTGGCGGAAGCCCTCCGGCGTAAAGCCGCGCCGGCGCGCGCCGATGAGGGTCGGCATCCGCGGATCGTCCCAGCCATCGACATGCTTTTCCTCGACGAGTTGCAGCAGCTTGCGCTTGGAAAGCACGACGTAGGAAAGATTGAGCCGCGCGAATTCGATTTGTTGCGGCAAGGGCCGCTGCAACTGGCCGCCCTGCGCGAGCTTTTCCAGCAGCCAGCCGTAGAAGGGCCGCTGATCCTCGAATTCGAGCGTGCAGAGCGAGTGGGTGATGTTTTCCAGCGCGTCCTCAATCGGATGGGCGTAGGTGTACATCGGGTAAACGCACCACTGGCCGCCGGTGTTGTGATGCTCGGCGTGCTTGATGCGGTAAATGGCCGGGTCACGCATGTTGATGTTGGGCGAGGCCATGTCGATTTTGGCGCGCAGCACATGAGCGCCGTCGGCAAACTCCCCGGCCTTCATGCGCCGGAACAGGTCGAGATTCTCGGCAGGCGTGCGGTTGCGATAAGGGCTGTCCGCGCCCGGCTCGGTGAGCGTACCGCGGGCGGCGCGCATCGCCTCTGCCGATTGCGAGTCGACATAGGCGTTGCCCGATTCGATCAGGTATTCGGCGAAGCGGTACATCCAGTCGAAGTAGTTGGAGGCGTAATAGAGATGGCCGCCCCAATCGAAGCCAAGCCATTTGACCGCCGCGACGATGGAATCGACGTATTCCTGTTCTTCTTTTTCGGGATTGGTGTCGTCGAAGCGCAGGTGGCAGACGCCGCTATAGTCGAGCGCGAGGCCGAAGTTGAGGCAGATCGACTTGGCATGGCCGTAGTGCAGGTAGCCGTTCGGTTCCGGCGGGAAGCGGGTGCGGATGCGCGGCGCGTCGGCAGGGCTGGCCTGATGCTGCGCGGCGGGGCCGGGCTGGCCGGACCAGCGTCGCGGCGCGAATTTGTTGGCCGCGAGATCGGCGTCGATGATGTTGCGGATGAAATTCGAGGTTTTCAGTTCCGAATCGGACATGGCGAATTAGACTGCAAGTAGGCGTACAGGCCTGATTCTACCGGGTTAGAATGTACTTCGATTTTTGGTAGCCAGAGAACGAGACATTCGTGAGTTCAAAAACTGCGCTTCCGGCGCTGACGCTTGGTGCACTCGGCGTCGTCTTCGGCGACATCGGCACCAGCCCCCTTTATGCCTTGAAGAACATCTTCAACGGCCATCATCCGGTTCCGGTCACGCCCGACAATATCCTCGGCATACTCTCCATGGTGTTCTGGTCGCTGATGGCGCTGGTGACACTCAAGTACGTCATCATCATCATGCGCGCCGACAACCGGGGCGAAGGCGGCTCGCTGGCCCTGCTGGCGCTGATTACCGATCACGCCAAAAATCCCCGCCTTGCCCGCATTGTGACCATGCTCGGCATTTTCGCGGCGGCGCTGTTTTTCGGCGACAGCATGATTACACCGGCTATTTCGGTACTGTCCGCCGTCGAGGGGCTGACCATTGTTTCGCCGGAATCGCACACCTATGTCATCCCCGTCACGCTGGGCATTCTGGCCGGCGTGTTCCTCATCCAGAAGCAGGGGACCGGCGCGGTCGGCCTGTTCTTCGGGCCGGTCATGATTGCCTGGTTTGGCGTGCTGGGTGTGTTGGGCATCCATGAGATCGTCGTTCATCCTTACGTCCTGACGGCCATCAATCCGGTGTATGCGTTTGGTTTCATCATCGCGCATCCCGGCTTGTCCTTCCTCGCGCTCGGCTCGGTGGTGCTGGCGGTCACCGGCGGCGAGGCGCTTTATACCGACATGGGGCATTTCGGATGCCGGCCGATCCGGTATGCCTGGTTTTTCTTCGTGCTTCCGGCGCTGGTGCTCAACTATTTCGGTCAGGGCGCGCTGTTACTGACTGAGCCGTCCGCCATCGACAGCCCGTTCTTCCGGCTTGGGCCAAGCTGGGCCATGATCCCCATGGTGGCGCTGTCCACCGTCGCGGCGGTCATTGCTTCGCAGGCGGTGATTTCCGGCACCTTCTCGGTTGCGCGACAGTCGATTCAGATGGGCCTCTTGCCGCGCATGAAAATCATTCATACCTCCGGTAAAGCGGAAGGGCAGATTTATGTGCCCTTCACCAACTGGGTGCTGTTCCTGGCTACGGCCGGACTGGTGGTCGGCTTCCAGAGTTCGACCAATCTGGCGGCGGCCTACGGCATCGCGGTGACCGGCACCATGACCATCGACACCATTTTGGTCGCGTTTGTGATGGCGCTCATCTGGAAGTGGCGTTTGTCTGCCGTGGTACTGCTGATCGGGATGATGCTTATCGTGGATCTGTCGTTCTTCGCCGCCAACCTCGTCAAAATTCCCGAAGGCGCATGGCTGCCTATCGTCATGGGTCTGGTGTCCTTCGCGGTGCTGACGACCTGGCGGCGCGGCCGCAGGCTGCTGGCCGAGAGGATAGCCCAACAGCATATTTCGATGAATTCCTTCCTCAACGCGATTGACGATGTGCATCGCATTCATGGAACGGCGGTGTTCATGACCAGCGCCAAGGATGGCGTGCCATCGGCGCTGCTGCACAACCTCAAACACAATCAGGTGCTGCATGAGCGTGTCGCGCTTGTGACCGTCGAGACGATGAATACGCCCACTGTGCACGACATGGATCGCATTTTCGTCCATCACATGCCCAAGGGCTTCCTGCGCATCATCATCCGTTACGGCTTCATGGAAAGCCCCGATATTCCCGACGCGCTGGTGAAGTGCAAACAATTCGGCGACCCGTTCGACCTCATGGAAACCACCTTCTTCCTCTCGCGCGAAATCATCGTGCCTGCGACGAACCGGCGCATCGCCACGATACGGACGCGCCTGTTTGCCCTGATGTCGCGCAACGCCACCAGCGCCACCGAGTTCTTCAAGATTCCGACGGGCCGCGTGGTGGAACTCGGCACGCAGTTGGCGCTGTAGGCGGTGACGCGCAGCATAGCCAATACCCGTCCGGCGTTGCCGCAGATCGACTTCGACGAGGCGCTGCCGGTCAATGCGCGGCGCGAAGAAATCGCCCGCGCGATTGCCGCGCATCAAGTGGTGGTCGTTTGCGGCGAAACCGGATCGGGCAAAACGACCCAGTTGCCGAAAATCTGCCTTCAGCTTGGGCGTGGCCGCGCGGGGCTGATCGGCCACACCCAGCCGCGCCGCATCGCGGCGCGGGCGACGGCGACGCGCATCGCGCAGGAACTCAAATCGGAACTCGGGCGTTACGTCGGCTACAAAATCCGTTTCACCGACCGCACTTCGCACGAGTGCTACATCAAGCTGATGACTGACGGCATCCTGCTGGCCGAAACTCAAACCGACCCGCTGCTGCGCCAGTACGACACGCTGATTATCGACGAGGCGCACGAGCGTTCGCTCAACATCGACTTCCTGCTCGGCTTCCTCAAACAACTGCTGCCGAAGCGTCCCGAACTGAAAATCATTATCACCTCGGCGACGCTCGACGCCGAACGCTTCAGCCGGCATTTCGGCGCAGCGCCCGTGATTGAGGTTTCAGGGCGGCTGTTTCCGATTGAAACCCGCTACCGGCCTTACGGCGAAGACGATGACCGCGACGTGAATGACGCCATTGCCGATGCGACCGGCGAAGCGCAACGCACCGGCGCGGGCGATGTGCTGGTGTTCTTGTCCGGCGAGCGGGAGATTCGTGAAGCGGCGGAGGCGCTGCGCAAGCATCATCCGCCGGGGCTGGAAATTCTGCCGCTGTTCGCGCGGCAATCGGCGCAGGAACAGGCGCGGGTGTTCGCGCCGCATCAGGGCTGCCGCGTCATACTCGCCACCAATGTGGCCGAAACTTCGCTGACAGTCCCCGGCATTCGCTATGTGATCGACACCGGATTGGCGCGGGTCAAGCGTTACAGCCATCGCAACAAGGTCGAGCAGTTGCAGGTTGAGAATATTTCACAGGCGGCGGCCAAGCAGCGGCAGGGCCGCTGCGGGCGTGTCGCTGCCGGTGTCTGCTTCCGGCTCTATGCGGAAGACGATTTCATCAAACGCCCGCCGCATACCGATCCTGAAATTTTGCGTTCCTCACTCGCTGGCGTCATTCTGCGCATGAAGGCGCTGCATCTGGGCGACATTGAGGCTTTCCCCTTTCTGGAACCGCCGCTGCCGCGCATGTGCGCCGACGGTTATCAGTTGCTGGCGGAACTGGGCGCGCTCGACGAGGTGAGCAAGGAATTAACGCCGGTCGGTCACGAGTTGGCCAAGCTGCCGCTCGACCCGAAAATCGGCCGCATGATTCTCGCGGCGCGTCAGTACGGCTGTCTCAAGGAAATGCTGGTCATCGCCGCTGCGCTTTCGGTGCAGGATCCGCGCGAGCGCCCGCAGGAGCAGACCGGCACGGCGGATCAGGCGCATGCCAGATGGAAGGACGAGAAATCCGAGTTCCTGTCTTACCTGAAGCTGTGGGCAGCGGCTGACGAAATCTGGAAACACGAATCCAACAACAAGCAACGCCAGTGGTGCCGCCGCGAATTTCTCTCCTGGCTGCGTCTGCGCGAGTGGCGCGATGTGCATGGGCAACTGCATACGCTTTGCACCGAACACGGCTGGCGCGAAAATCAGCAAGCGGCAAACTACGAGGCGATACACAAGGCGCTACTAACCGGCCTGCTCGGCCACATCGGCCTGCGCAACGAGGAGGACAAGAGTTACTACGGCGCGCGCGGCATCAAGTTTTTCATCCACCCCGGCTCGGCGCAGGTGAAGAAGGCGGGGCGCTGGATTGTCGCCGCCGAACTCGTCGAAACCTCACGCCTGTTCGCCCGTTGCGTGGCGCAGATTCAACCTGAGTGGCTGGAGGAAACCGGCGCGCATCTGATCCGCAAACATGTTTTCGAGCCGCATTGGGAAAAGGGCGCGGGGCAGGTCGTGGCCTGGGAGCGCGTCACCCTGCATGGGCTGCTGCTGCACGCCAAGCGGCGCGTGCACTACGGGCCTATGGATGTGAAGCTGTCCCGCGAAATTCTGATTCGTCATGCGCTGGTGTTGGGCGAGGTGAGCGAGGACTGGCTGAGGCAGTGGCGCTTTCTTCAGCACAACCGCAAGTTGGTCGCGGAAATCGAACGCCTCGAACACAAATCGCGCCGCCCCGATGTGCTGGTGGACGAGGCGCTGATTCACGCGATTTTCGACGCCAAAGTACCGGCAGGCATCACTTCGCTGGCGGCCTTCGACAAGTGGCGACGCGAGGCCGAAGCGCAGGAACCCAAGCTGCTCTTTCTCGAAAAAGAACAACTCATGCGCCACGAGGCGGCGGGCATCACCACTGACGCCTTTCCGCCGGACATGGAACACAAAGGCCAGTCATGGCGCTTCACTTACAAGCACGATCCGGGCGCTGCCGATGACGGCGTGACGCTGGCGGTACCGCTGACAACGCTCAACCGCGTACCGGCGACGCGCTGCGAGTGGCTGGTGTCCGGGCTGTTGCAGGAGAAAATCGCCGCTCTGCTGAAAACGCTGCCGCAAAAATACCGCCATCGCCTGCAACCGCTCGATGCGTTCGCTGAAGATTTTTGTGATGCTGGGCACGATCAGGATGAGGCGCTGGTCAAGGCGCTGACCCGCGCGGTCGAGGAAAAAATTGCGCTCAAACTGCCGCTCGATGCCTTCCGCTCTGGCGAGTTGCGCCCGCATCTTTCAATGAACTTCCGTCTGCAAGACGAACACGGCGGTACGTTGGCCCTGTCGCGCAATCTGGCCGAGCTGCGCGCCGAGTACGGCGATTTTGCCGAGCCGTCGGAAGAACAGGCCGCAGAGCAGGAACGCGACGGCTTGCGCGCGCGCTTTACTGCCGCGCTCAAGGAACAACTCAAATCCGTGGACAAAAATCTGCCGCGCGAGTTGACGCTGCAATTCATCGCCCTAGGCACCGAAAAGGAATTCAAGGAACAAATCACCGCCGTAACGCTAACCCGCACCTGCCTTTTCGAGCCTCAGCCCGACAGCGACAAAGCCTTTGAAGCGCGGCTCGCCACCGCCAAAGGCAAGGTCGTGCTGGTCGCGCAGGAAGTCGCGCGGCTGGCCGCAACCATACTGGCCGAACACGCCGCCCTGCAAAAGAAACTCACCGCGATGCAAAAAGCGTTTCCGCAAACCTGCGCCGACATCGCCGCGCAGGCAGCCGCGCTACTGGCAAAAAATTTCATCGCCGCCACCCCCTACGAACGTCTGGCGCATTTCCCCCGCTACCTCAAAGCCGCCACTCTGCGCCTCGACAAAGCCCGCGCCGACGCCCCGCGCGACATACGCCTGATGACCGACTGGCAAACGCTCGCCCGCCCCTGGCAACGCGAACGCAACGCCATGACCCAATCCGGCATCACCGACCCATTTCTGGAAGAATTCCGCTGGCTGCTCGAAGAGTTGCGCGTCGCGCTATTCGCCCAAGAACTGAAAACCCCCTCACCGGTCTCGGTGAAGCGGCTGCAAAAAATGTGGGAAGGGCGAGGTCGTGCTTAATCCGCCTGAGGTTCATCTTGACTGCGCATCCTCCTTGACATTCAAATAAATTGGGGGTACAAATAAATAATGTATACCGTCGTTGAAACTGCCGAATTTCGCGTTCAGGCTGCCAAAGTTTGGACAGATGCAGAACGAGAGGCATTTATCGACTTCATCGCGGCGAATCCGGAAGCGGGTGATGTGATTCCGCACACGGAAGGCGCGCGCAAGGTGCGTTGGGCGGTGTCCGGTCGTGGCAAACGTGGCGGCGCGCGCGTGATTTATTTCAACCAGTTGGATGATGGCTTGATCGTGTTGATTGCCATATACGTCAAGACCGCAAGAGAGAACCTACCCAGCGAAACCGTGAGGAAAACAAAACGTGAAGCTGAAAAACATTAATGTGGAAAAAATTGCCCGCGCCATTGAAGCCGATGCGGGACAAGAGATTGCAGGACTGCGCGAGTCGTTGGCGCAGGCCAAGCGCGGCGAGTTTGCCGCTGTACACACACCGGAAACCATCGCGGCACGCAAGCGTGGCCGTCCCGTCGGAAGCACGAAAGCGGATACAAAAGTGGCGGTCAAGCTACGGCTCGATCCCGAACTGCTGACTGTTTTGCGTGCTACGGGCGAAGGTTGGCAGACGCGCGTCAACCACATCTTGCGCGAACGGTTCGCGCTGTAAAGAACGGCAGGTATGCGTGGGTGAATGACGAAAACACCCTGCGCGCTTATGAAAGCGGCGACGATGCTTACCGTGTGTTCCGCAAGATGTTGAACAAAGGCCAGCCGCCGGACGATTGGGATACGCTGCTGCATGAGGCTTGCGCGGAAGGTCTGCGTTTACAGAGCTTCGCGGCGGGCTTCGCCGGTTCTTCGGCAGATTCCCAAAAAGGGCGCAAGTGAACAGAAGGAAGAAGTCATGGCTGATTTTCCTGAAATAGCTACCGCCAGCGCGCGCGCCGTGCGTGATCTCGGTCGCCGCGACATTCTCTGGCATGCCTTGTGGCCGCCTTTGCTGGCCCTCTTCATCTGGGCGGGGATTGCCTCGCTGACCTGGCGGCAGCTTGCCGGTTGGCTGCTCGGCGAACTGCCGGATTGGGCTTGGCTCAACTGGCTCGGCGCGTGGCTCGTGCATGTCGTGCTGGCGCTGGCTTTCGCGCCGCTGATTTATTTCACCGCGCTGCTGCTGGTGGCGGTGGGGGCGCTGCCGCGCATCATGGTAATTGTCGCGCAACGCGATTATCCCGATCTCGCCCGCTACAGTTCCGCCAGCACCGCTTTCTGGGGCAGCCTGTGGAATACCGTGGCGGCGGGAGCGATTTTCATTGTTGGATGGCTTATCACGCTGCCGCTGCTACTGGTGCCGGGCGGCCTGCTGATACTGCCTTTGCTTTGGAGCGCATGGCTGAATCAGCGCACTTTCCGCTACGATGTGCTGGCCGAGCACGCGACCGCCGAGGAACGCAACAAGCTGATCGCACGGGGAAAGGGGCGCTTCCGGCTGGCTGGTTTCATCGCCGCGCTAGCGGCGCATGTGCCGATCATCAATGTGCTCGCGCCCGCTTTCGGTGCTTTGCTGTTCACGCACCTGGGCCTGTCGGCCCTGCGGCAATTACGTATGAAGGAGGGCGTATGGGTGGGATAAGCAATGCGGGTTCGACTTTGAGCGCAAGACATGAACATTGACCACGTATTTCTGATCGAGCTGAAAGCCCTGATTCTCGACGCCGTGGAGAAGAGCGAACCGCCGGACGGCTTGCGCGACGACGAGCCGTGGTTCGGCGACGATTCCAGACTTGGGCTGGATTCGCTCGATGCGTTGCAGATTTCGATGGCGATACAAAAGAAGTATGGCGTGCGCATGTCCGACAGCAAGGAAACGCGGCGGGCGCTGGTGTCGTTGCGGGCTTTGGCCGAACATCTGCGCGCCCGTATGCACACATGAGCGCGAACATTTCCGGTTGTGGTCTGGCCTGTGCGCTGGGGCTGGATTTGGCCGAGTGCGCGGCGAACCTGCGCAGGGGTGGCCGAGTGCCGGAACAGCGCGCCCTGCCCGGTGGCATGGGGGGCGAATTTCCTTATTTCGCAATTCCGTTTTTTGATGGCGACTGGTACGGCCGCGCCCGCGTACTGGTGACACGGGTGGCTGCCGAGGCAGGCGTCCGGCCCGGTTGCCGGGGCGCTTTGCTGCTCGCCACCTCGTCATTCGACATCGGGGCCGTGGAAACGGGCGCGACCGGCGCTACAGTGGGCGGCTACCATGCCTTCATCGCTCATGTTGCCGGCTGGCTGGACTGGGCCGGCCCGGTCTATGCCGTCAGTACCGCCTGTACCTCCAGCCTCAACGCCATCCTCATGGCGCAAACGCTGCTGGCTGCCGGTGAGGTGGAGGAAGTTCTGGTACTTGGCGTTGAACTCGAGAACCGCTTCACCTTGGGCGGCTTTGCCGCGCTGCAATTACTGTCGCGTACGACCGGTCAACCCTTCGGCGCACAGCGGGATGGTTTGACACTGGGCGAGGCAGTTGCGGCGGTACGCCTGTCGACGCGCGATTCGGCGAGTTGGCGCGTACTCGGCGGCGCGCATGTTTTGACCGGCAGCAATCCGGCCGGCGCATCCGAAACCGCGCTGGCGGCGATGCTGGCTCAGACGCTGACGGCCAGCGGCCTGCGTGCCGCCGATATCGACCTCATCAAAGTGCAGGCCGCCGGTAGTCCCGCCAATGACGCCATCGAAGCGGCTGCCCTGTGCGCCGCCTTCGCGCCGCTGCCGCCGCTGGTATCGCTCAAGGGGGCCATCGGCCATGTCATGGGCGCTTCCGGCGCTGCCGAGATTGCCTTGCTGACGGCTTGCATCGATCAGGCCGCTTGGCCTGCCGTGACCGGAGCGATTGATATCGGACTCGGCGTCGAACTCGCTACGGCCATGCCGCCGGTACAACGGTTGCTGGCAACGATACTCGGCTTCGGCGGCAGTCATGCCGCCATAGTTCTGGAACGGACATGAGTGCTTTGACAATCGCCGGACGCTGTAGCGAAACACCGCCTGCCGCAGACTGGCGCGAACGGCTGACGAAAATGCTCGGCGAAAAACCGCGGCGCATCGGCCTGTGGGCCGAGCTGGGCCTGTATGGCGCTTTATCCTGCATGGCGGCGGCTGGCGAATCGACGCTGCCGGACGGAGCGCTGCTGTTGGCGGGCAGCCGCAGCGGTACACAGGCGGCGACCCGCGCCGTACTCGGCCAGATGAAAACCGATCTGCCCATGCCGCTCACCTTCCTGCAAACCCAGCCCAGTCAGTTGCTGACCCAACTGGCCGCCTGCCTGAACTGGCAGGGCAACGCCTGTTTCCTTGCCGGCGCAAGCCTCGCCGAACTGCAAGAATGGGCTGTACTTCAAATGGGGCCAGCCGGTGCGCTGATCGGTTGGCTCGATGATGCCGAAGGCGGCTCAATCGAATGGCTGCGGATATTTCCTGCCGCCCAGTGTCAGCGTGGCGCGATTGACCGGTAAAATGAGACTCCTTACGCGCTTGCGCTCATAATCTTTTCCACGTGGCTGAATTGAACAGCGGCAAATCGTCATGCTTCGGCACCAAAAAGCGGGTGCTGGCGTTGTCCTATTCACAAACGGGGCAACTGACGCGTGTGCTGGAGCGCATCATCGAACCGCTGCGTCAGGATGGCGCGATTGAGGTTTATGTCGAGACCCTCCGGCCACGGCGGCCGTTTCCGTTTCCGTGGAAATTCTTTCGTTTTCTCGACGCCTTTCCGGAATCCGCGCACATGACGCCGCCGGAGATTGAGCCGTTGACGCTGACTGGCGACGAGGCTTTCGATCTCGTCATTCTGCCTTATCAGGTCTGGTTTCTCGCGCCTGCGCAGCCGGTGGTCGCTTTTCTGAAAAGCCCGCAGGCGCAAAAGCTGCTGGCCGGTAAACCAGTGGTGACAGTCATTGCCTGCCGCAACATGTGGCTGCTGGCGCAGGAAAAAATGCGCGGCCTGTTGCAGTCATGCGGCGCACGCCTGCTCGATAATGCCGTGCTGATTGATACCAGCCCGACCATGGTTACTTTGTTCACCACGCCCCTATGGCTGCTGACCGGCAAGCGCGACTTTCTGCCGGGGCTGCCGCCGGCGGGGGTGGCCGAGGCGAGCATTGCCGCGACGCGCCGTTTCGGTCTGGCGCTGGCCGACGCTCTGCGGGACGGACGTGAGCGCGGTACTGCGCCCCTGCTCTCGGGCTTGGCCGCTGTTGATGCCAACCCGCGGCTGCTGTTTTCAGAAAAAGTGGCAACCCGCAGTTTTTTCATTTGGGGTAAGCTGCTACGCGCCGTCGGCGCGCCGGGCCAGATCCGCCGTGTTCCCTTCCTCGTGCTTTATCTGGTTTTTCTATTAACGATGATTCTGACTGTCGTGCCGGTTAGCCTGTTGCTTCAGGTTCTGTTGCGTCCGCTCATGCAGCGCCGCTTCGCGCTGCTCAAGCAGCGCTTTGAACTGCCCTCGGGATCGGGGCGAGAAAGGATGATGCAGTATGACCATTGATGTTTTCTTGACGCGTACCGCTGCCTTCCTGCCCTTCGAGCCGGTCGGCAACGACGAGATGGAGTCGGTGCTCGGCATGGTCGGCGGTCAGCCGTCGCGGGCGCGGCGCATGATTCTGCGCAGTAACGGCATTCAGCGCCGCCATTACGCGATTGATCGCGCCACCGGCGAGCTGGCCATGACAAACGCGCAACTGGCGGCAACAGCTGTGCGCAACCTGGGCGATGCTGCCGAGATTGGCCCCGTCGATTGCCTGGCCACAGGCACCTCGCGGCCCGATCAGTTAATGCCCGGCCACGGCGTCATGGTGCATGGCGAACTCGGCTGGCCGCGGCTCGAAGTGTTGTCGCTCTCTGGTGTCTGCGTTGCCGGCGCGGCGGCATTCAAACATGCCTGGCTGGCGGTGCGGGCCGGTGATGCGCGGCGGGCTGTCGCCGTTGCCTCAGAAGTGGCCTCTGCTGTTTTTCGTGCCTGCAATTTCGAGGCCGAAGTTGAGTACAAGGTGCAACAACTCGCCGAGCGGCCCGAGCTTGCCTTCGAGAAGGACTTTTTGCGCTGGATGCTCTCGGACGGTGCTGGCGCGGTGCTGCTGGAAGCCGCGCCGCGCGGGCCGCTTAGCCTCAAGGTCGAATGGGTGGAGTTGTCATCGGCGGCCCATGAACTGCCGGTCTGCATGTACTCTGGCGCGGAGAAGAATCCTGACGGCTCGCTGACTGGCTGGCAACATTTTTCGGCCAAGGAATGGGGCGAGCGTTCGATATTCTCCGTCAAGCAGGATGTCAAGCTGCTCAACGAAAACGTCATTCGCGCTACACTGACCGAACCGCTACGCGCGCTGGCGCGCAAACACAATCTGACGGAGCGGCGGATCGACTGGTTCCTGCCGCACTATTCATCCAACTTCTTCGCTGAGCCGGTCGCTGCCGGTGTGGCCGCCGCCGGTCTCGATATTCCGCGCGAACGCTGGTTCACCAATCTGACGGAAAAAGGCAATACCGGCTCCGCTTCGCCCTACATCATGCTGGATGAATTGTTCCGCTCCGGACGCATCCAGAAAGGGCAGTCTTTGCTGATGTACATTCCAGAAAGCAGCCGTTTTTCCACCGGCTTCATTTATTTGACGGCGGTGTGATGGATGTCGATAACGTTCCCCAAGAGGGCAATCGCACCATGGGCGGCCACCGCCGCGTCATGTATGCGCGCGCTCAAGATGGCCGCATCGTCAGCGTGCTGTCGCGTGGTGGCGAAGTCGACGAAACGGTGACTTTGCAGGCGCTGGCGCGTTTCGGTGAATTGACCGAAGCAGCGCGGGCGCGCGTAATTAACGGTCAGTCTTCGCCGCTTGAATACTGGATGTACGCGAAGCGCCTCGATCCGCCGCAACTGGCGCAAATCACCGGCTTCTGGCAATGGCGCATCCGCCGCCACTGCCAGCCGCGGCGTTTCGCCAAACTTTCTGCGGTCATTCTGCAACGCTATGCCGATGTGATGAACATTACCGTCGAGCAGCTCAAACAGTTGCCATGAACATGCTGATCGAGAGCTTCCGGCATCGCCACGCCGCCCATTGCGAGAGCGGCGTCGCATCGTCCATGCTGTCCCACTACGGCGCGCCGATCACGGAAGCGATGGCCTTCGGCCTGTCGTCGGCGCTGACGTTCGCCTATCTGCCCTTCATCAAGTTTGCCGGTTTCCCGCTGATTGCTTTCCGCATGCCGCCGAAGGCGATCCTGAAGGGGATGGTCAAGCCGTTCAAACTCAAATTTCATTTCGAAACCTTCCGCGATCCCACGCGCGGCATGCAGCGGCTCGATGAACTGCTGGCACAGGGGCGCATTACCGGCATCCAGACTTCGGCGTTCTGGCTGCCTTATTTTCCCGCCGACATGCGCTTTCATTTCAACGCGCACAACTTGATTGTCTATGGCAAAGAGGGCGAGGATTATCTGATCAGCGATCCGGTCGCCGAAGAGCCGCAACGCTGTGACGCCGAAAATCTGCGCAAGGCCCGCTTCGCCACCGGCCTGATGGCGCCCAAGGGCCTGCTTTACTATCCCGAAGCCATCGGCCAGAAAACGGTAACGCCGGAAGCGGCGCTGCGCGCCATCAAAAAAACGGCGCGCATCATGCGCAGTCCGGTGCCAATTGTCGGTGTGCGCGGTATGCGCATGCTGGCCAAACGCGTTGCCAAACTCGATCCGGCAGATAAGCTGAGCCTGAACTATGCCGGTCATATCGTCCGCATGCAGGAAGAAATCGGCACTGGCGGCGGCGGCTTCCGTTTTCTCTATGCGGCTTTTTTGCAGGAGGCCGCCGATATCACCAATCGTCCCGAACTGAAAACGCTGGCGGAACGGCTTAACGAAATCGGCGATGGCTGGCGCGAGTTCGCGCTCAAGGTGGTGCGCATGATTAAAGGGCGCGAGGCTTTCCAACCGGCCCAACTGGGCGAGATGTTGCAGGCGCTGGCGTCGCGCGAAGACCGGTTCTTCCGGCAACTGAAAGCTGCGGCGGCCTGATGCTGACCATTCGTCAGATCGCTTATCGCTATCCGGCATCGACGGAGGCGGCGCTGACTGATGTTTCCTTTGCGGCCACCCGTGGTCAGGTACTGGGCCTGCTCGGGCCTAACGGCGCGGGCAAGACCACGCTGATTGCGCTGCTGGCCGGATTGTTGCGCTTGCAAGCCGGAGAGATTACGGTTGATGGCTTGCCTCTTGCGGCTACCCGCGCGCGCAAGCCGACGCGCATCGCGCTGGCGCCACAGGAATATGCGTTTTATCCAAGCCTGACCGTGACGGAAAATCTCGACTGCTTTGCCGGTGTCGGCGGCCTGTTTGGATCACGGCGGCAGCAACGAATCGGCGAGTGTTTGGCGTTCGTCCAAATCGAGCGCCATGCCCACACCCGCGCGGCCCGGCTTTCTGGCGGCCTCAAGCGGCGGCTTAATCTGGCGATTGCCCTGCTGCATGAGCCGGAGCTGTTGCTGCTGGATGAGCCGACCGTTGGCGTCGATCCGCAGTCGCGGGTTTTCCTGCTTGACGCAATACGCAAGCTGGCGCAATCCGGTTGCGCGGTCATCTATACCTCGCACTACATGGAGGAGATCGAGGCGATTGCCGATTACGCCGTTTTTCTCGATGAAGGCCGCGTGGTCAAGCAAGGCCCGCTGGCGGAACTGCTGGCGGAGGCCGATGCCGCCGGACTGCGCGCGCGGCCCAGACACGGCAATCTGGAACAGTTGTTCATGGCGCTTACCGACCATTCGCTGCGAGGCTAAACATGCTGGCTGCGCTCATTAAAAAGGAACTGCTGTCGCTGTTGCGCGATGTGTATGGCGTCGCTGCGCTGTTCATGATGCCGGCCCTGTTCATCATCGTCATGTCGATGGCGCTGAAAGATTTTTATGAGCCGGCGGCCCGTCCGCTGATCTATGGCGTCGAGAATCTCGATCAAGGCAAACCGGCGGCCCGTCTGCTGGATCGCTGGGCGCAGGAAAACGGCCCCCCGCAGCCCCTGTCTGCCGATTGGCACACCGAGCTTGCGGCGGGCCGCTTGCAATATGTGCTGGTGGTGGATGCCGGTTTTTCCGCCCAAGCGAGTGATTTGGACAGCAAAGGCGATGCCAAGGTGCGGCTGCTGGCCGAGCCGGGGCTGAATCAAGCCTTGTTTGAAACAAAACGGGCCAAGCTGATCGAGGCGGTGACCCGTTTACGTGCGGAAATATTGCTCGCCCAACTTGATCTCGGCATTAATGCCGCCGCGCTGGCCGAGTCAATTCCCGTGGTGGCGGAACGAGCCGGCGCCGGCCCGCGGCCAACAGCCGTCCAGCAAAACGTACCCGCCTGGTTGCTGTTCGGCATGTTCTTTGTGGTGGCGTCGATTTCCAGCCTGTTTGTCGAGGAGCGGGCCTGTGGCGCGCTTGCGCGCCTGCGCAGTCTGGGCGCGCGGCCCTGGCGACTGGTGGTCGGAAAACTGCTGCCGTATTTACTGGTAAATGGTTTACAGGCCGCCTTGATGCTGGCGATCGGCATTTGGCTGATGCCGGTCATCGGCGGCGAAGGGCTGTCGTTACAAGGAGTGAACTGGGGCGCGCTCATTGTCATGCTGCTGGCAATCAGTCTGGCTGCCGTCAGCCTGGCCTTGGCGCTAGCTTGTCTGGTGGGCAGCCACAGCCAAGCCATGACCATCGGGCCGACGATCATCATGCTTATGGCGGCACTGGGCGGCATTATGGTACCGACTTTTCTGATGCCGCCGGTCATGCAAACGCTGGCAAGCTATGTGCCGATGAACTGGGGATTCGAAGGCTTGCTCAATGTTCTGCTGCGCAATGGCGATTTTGCCGCCATCGCGCCGGCAGTAACCAAGCTGACCCTGTTCGCCCTGCTGATGCTCGGCAGCGGCTTCGTACTTTTCCGCCGCCGCCTTTGAGCTTATCCCCTACTGCGGGGCGCCCGGATTTCCGTTCTTGGGCTGAATCACGACACGGACGCGGCCATCCGATGGGTTGGCGTTGCTGTCGGGCAAAACGCCGGAGACGGTGTAACTTTCACGGCGGGCGTCGTAAGAGATGAATTGTCCGTAGACCTCATCGAGGCCATTCTTGATGCGTGCCTTGCCGAACAGTTCGGTTTTTTCGGCTTGGCTGTCGTGTTCAATCCGCTCGGCTTCGCCTTCGATGTATTCATTCTTGCCTTCGCGTTTTTGGCGGAAACTCGCCGGCCGTCCATTGCTGCCATAGGCGATGCCTTTCTGGTAGCCGTTGGCATTCTGGTTGACGATCAGTTTTTCGGCGCGCAGCGTCATCGTTCCCTGAGTCAACTGGACATTGCCTTCGAGAATCTGAATCTTCTTGACATCGTCAATCGTGATGCGGCTTGCTTCGATATGCACGGGCTGATTGCGATCCGCCTGTTCAGCCAGCGCCAAGCTGTTCAGCGCGAGGAGCGATAGCCCGCCGGCCAGCGCCAGTTTGTTCATTTGTTTGCTTTCCGATAGAAGGTGCCGGTGACCGGGCCGTTCAATACGGCTACCCGCGTTTTGTTGCTGATTTCCAGCCCGCCTTTACCGTGGATGACGGAGCGCCCTTGCGTGATGGTGACAGGCGCGCCGGTCTGGGCGTATTCATCATCGGGGATGATGTTGAGCAGGCTAGTATCAATGACCGTCGTGGTTCCTGCCGGTTCTGCGCGAACCATGCGCACCTCGTCGCGTAGCTGCACATGCCGGCCCTTGGAATCCAGCCATGCCGATCTTGCTGTAATGGTGGTCGTCTCGCCGTCCTGAAAATAGGCGACACGCGGCTCGGTAATCTCCGTGCTGTCGTCATCAGGAAAGTGTTTCATGCGCACCGCCGTCAGGATGTGCTGGATGGCGCCGTCGGGGTCGTGGCGGCGGAGGACAGACTCATCGGCCCAGTAATCGGGATCGTGACGCAGCCTGGGATCCGGGCCGGGTTCGTCGCCGCGCATCGCGCGTTCCAGCCAGAAAGTGAATCCCGCCAGCATGGCGAGTACCGCCAGAGGCAGCAGGGTAGAGGTACCGGGCGTTCTCATGCGCGGCCCGCTGCCGAATAGGCTGCCAAAATCGAATCCCAGCAGCCTTGCGCCCGCAACAGGAATTCGCAAACCTCGCGTACCGCGCCGCCACCGGCGGGGGCGCGGGCAACATAGTCGGCGATTGCCCGCACGGCGTCGTGGCCGTCGGGCACGGTCGCCGAAAATCCGCAGGCGGTCATGACGCCGAGGTCGACCACGTCATCGCCCATGTAACCGGCTTGGGAAAATTCCAGACCCTGCTCATCGAGCAGGCGGGCCAGGGCAGCGCGTTTATCCTCAATGCCTTGCAGTACAAGCGTGATACCGAGATTTTCAGCGCGTTGCGTGACGATGGGCGAATCGCGGCCGGTGATAATCGCCAGCTTAACACCCGAACGGGCCAGCATCTTGAGGCCAAGACCATCGCGGGTGAAAAACGTCTTCATCGCGTCGCCGCTTGGGCTGAAATACAAGCGCCCATCGGTCATCACGCCGTCGATGTCGAAAGCCATCAGGCGAACGCTACGCGCCTTGTCGCTGAGCGAGGTCATACCACCTTGGCCTGAAAGAGATCGTGCATGTTAAGCGCGCCGGCCAGTGTGCCGTCCGCATCAACGACCAGCAGTTGATTGACCTTGTGGCGCTCCATCATTTCGACAGCCTCGACCGCCAGCCGTCCGGCTTCGATGGTGCGCGGCGAACGGGTCGCCAGACTGCCGACCGGCAGGGCGCGCAGGTCGCCGAGTTTTTCCATCGCGCGTCGCAGGTCGCCATCGGTGAAGATACCGGTCAGACGGGAATCAGCGTTGTTAACCACCACCATGCCCATGCCGCCCCGCGTCATGGCAAGCAGGGCTTCGGGCACCGGCATCGACTCGCCGACGACTGGAACTTCCGCAACAGGCCGCATGACATCGCGTACATGGGTGAGCAATTTGCGGCCCAATACGCCGCCCGGATGCGAGCGGGCGAAATCTTCCGCGTCAAAGCCGCGAGCGTCGAGCAAAGCCACCGCCAGCGCGTCGCCAAGGGCGAGCGCCGCTGTTGTGCTGGCCGTCGGCGCGAGATTGAGCGGACAGGCTTCTTCATCCACGCGGGCGTCGAGATGCGCGTCGGCTTCTTTGGCGAGCGAGGAAGCGGCATTACCGGTCATCGCAATCAGCCGCCCGCCCTGCCGCTTGATGAGCGGCACGATGGTCAGCAGCTCGTCGTTTTCTCCCGAATTGGAAAGCGCGATCAGGACATCATCGCAGGCGATCATCCCCAAGTCGCCATGCACCGCCTCGGCGGCGTGGACGAAAAACGCGGGGGTGCCGGTACTTGCCAGCGTGGCGGCGATCTTGCGGGCGATATGGCCCGATTTGCCGATGCCGCTCACAATGACGCGACCGCGGCAGGCAAGAATCAGATCGACAGCGCGCTCGAATTCAGCGCCCAGCCGGTCGCCCAGCGCCGCGACAGCATCCGCCTCGATGCGCAGCACGCGACGCGCCATTTCCAAATGCCTGCCGGAACTTCCTTGTTGGCGCATGACTCCAGAGCCTCAAACAATAACTGTTGGATTATAACTTTCGGCTTCAGGTTACAGGATTCAGGTTTCAGGGTACAGGTTACAGTTTTTGGTGTTGAGGCTCGCTGCGCGAGCCTCAACAAATATTACTGAACCCTGTACCCTGTACCCTGTACCCTGAACCCTAGTTCGCCATACAGACGGTGTAGTCGGTAGCGTCGTCGGCGGGGGTCAGGTTGGGGAGCGCGGCGAAAGCGGCTTGGGTGGTGTTGCTGATGACACCGGCGCCGATGACGCGCAGTGAGCCGGTGGCGGTGTTGCCGTCGTCAATCGTGGCGTCGAGCTGGCGGATCAAGCGGCCGGAGATACCGGCAGTGCAGACGAAGAAATTGCCGGGCCAGTTGCCGCCGATGATGACCGGATCGCTGGTGACGCCGATCAGCCCGCCATCCGCATTTCGCTGTGGGTAATCGTTGGCGCCGACAGTGGTTTGTCCTGCCGCCAGCCCCGCGAGGCGGACATGTTGCCAGAACAGATAGGACTCATCGGTCTGAGTGGCGGAATTCCAGTTACCGTTGATTCTGGCGTTGCCCTGAAGGCCCGCCGGTGTCGTGGCGTTGACGCCGCCGAGCACATGGTTGGCCGCTGCCGCGTCATCGCCCGGCGTGGCACGGTACTTGTCCTGATAGGCGTAGACCAGCGTCGCGATATTGCGGAAATCGTTGGCGAAATTTTTGACTTTGGCGCTATTGATAAGCTCCTGGCCCTTGAGGATGCCGCCGAGCAGCAGACCGATGATCACCAGCACGATGGCGATTTCGACCAGTGTGAAGCCGGATTGTTGTTGACGCATTTGCAGCCTCCTTTATTGGGGATCTTGCTATCTTGGAATATAAGCGCGTGGCAGTTTCGCAGGAAGCGGCAAGCGGGTCAAGGCAGCCGCCCTGCCGCTACCATGCGATTGAACAGCGTGTAAAAGAGGTCAGCTGAGGTATCTCGGATTTAACGGACGCATTTGTTGACCCACTACTACGGGAAAGGTACAGGGAGACTTTGAATCTGTCGATAACCTTCTGCGCAGAACCAATCTGAGCACGCCAAAGCCTCGTACAGTGCGGTTTTCCACGAATTGGCATCACGGGCAGCTCGGGACTGCAACTCCCGTTCAAGGTGGGCGCGCACACCATCGGGTCCGGCCGAGCCTCCAACATCGGCCAGCAAGTAGGAGATATCGGCAAGTTCGCTGGCCGCCTGCGCTGCATACAGTTCGGCGAGGCCCATCGTTGCGAAGTGATGGGCCACTCGAGCTGTCAGTACTTCTGGCCAAGCGGTCGGCGGACGTATCCCGAACGAAATTGTGGGCGGAGTAGAGGGGCGTACCTCCGCTACGAGCCATCGTTCATTCCCAAGGTCATCAAAGTACGGATGCAGCGACTGCTCTTGTGCGTTTCGAGGAACCTGAGCAAGCTTGTTCTTATTGCAGTCAGAGCATGCCGGAACGAGGTTGATCGGAGTCAGAGTCAGCTGCGGGTAGTGAGATTTCGGCAAGTAGTGATCAACCGAAGCGACTACCCGTTGCCCACAGAGAGGACAGATACCGTGTTCAGGCGCCATTCGGATCTGTTCATACAGTAGGCGTGATGGCGACCCGGCACGTGCGAAGTGCCGCTTGTAGATCGTGCTCATCAGCTCGGCGCTGATTAGCGCGGTTACTTGGCCTGTCTGGTCCATCCGGTACAACTCACCGGATGGTGCCAGCGCCTGGTACGCTCGCTCTGCGATTTCGATCGCTGGCAGTGCTTGGCGCAAGGCATCCGCACGTTCTGTATCAGCGATACCCGACGCACAGGCTTCTACAGCCTGTGCTGAAGCGAATACGGGTGGATTGAGTCGTTTCATCCGGCGCCCCGCTACTCTGTTCGCTGAGCCACCAAACTTCGGGCGAGAGCCCGGGCCTCAGCACCGAGTTGCTGGTTGAAGTGCTCCTCGACCGCCTCATAGGTGCTACCGGGCTGCCGAGCAACCGCCGAGACCAGTTGGTGAAATCCGGAACCCGTGACCTCCAGCCCAAAAACCTCGCGCGTAAGCACCCCTGCGCTTTCACCGAAGGTCTCCAGGGAGGGGCGCTCTACCGTTGACCAGGTGCGGGTGCGCCGAAGCATCCACACACAACTGCGCGGGACTTCCTGAAGCACGACGGGCGAATGCGTCGAGATCAACGCAACGCCATTCCGGGCCACCAGCAGGTCGGCAACCGCCCGAACGAAGGCAGAAAGGAGAGGAGGATGCAGATGCCCTTCCGGTTCATCCAAGACAACCAGCGTTCGCTCGTCGACCAACTCGACGAGTCTCGTCGTCGTCAAAAGTACGATCGCATGTCCCGAACTCAGGCGACCAAAAAATGCAGCGGCCCTCTCCTCCCACGTCGCCTCATCCAATTCGAGCAATTGCTCAACTTCAGCTTCGGCGAAGAGCGGATCGGTTGCCAACGTCCGTACTGCGCGTAGCCAGCGCGTTCTTCGAGGCTCGGTTCGGCAGCGAGCCAAACTGCGAACGAAGTCTTGGGCCAAGTCCTGGGTACTCTTAAGCGCATCCATGAGCGTGCCATCGACTTCGACTTGGGAGTGCAGTCCGACAAATGCGGCAGGAACTCGTAAGTCGGCCGGCGGAGGAGGTGCAAACCGATCAAAGGCGCTGAACGACACAGATACCAGGCCAGCAAATGTCCACTCTTCATTGTTTTCCCCCAGCCGACGAATTATTCCCGACGGTACGGCTTCGTCGCTCCATTCCAACAAGGAATTGACCAAGCTCTGGATGCAGCGGGTTTTACCAACGCCGTTTCGCCCCACTAGCACATGTACATTGGTTGGGGGAGTTGAGCCAGGTACGACAAGGAACTGAAGAGTTGTAGGCGGTGGCGGAGGAGTACGGGGATCTGGTGGTGGAGGCGGCAACGTGTACTCAAATTCGAAGCGAGTCAGCACAGCGTCTCCGTGAGCGAGGCGATGCAGTCGATTTCGAACATTCGCGTCACGCACCGAACGCAGCAGTGACTGCTCCATTACCATTTCGCCCCTGTGCCGGTGAAAGATTTGAAGATCGAAAGCGCAGTCGCACAGTCCGGTCAAGAGTGCCCGACTGAAGTCGGGCTCGAGTGCGTTGATTGTGGCGTAGTAGTCCTCGTCTTGCCCGAGCGAGAAGAAATCAGCCGGATCAAGAGCAGGGAACTGAGGTGGTAGATTGGGAACACGAGTACCAAAGGGTAAGTTCTCACTCCACCGGGAAGGTAGGAGACCTGCTTGACCAATCTTTACCGAGCCCGGCGTATGTCGTACGCCTTGGGGATCGAACACGATGAGGGTGAACATCGTGCGAAAACTGAACCAATCGTCCCAATCATCGACCACGAGAAACACCCTCGATCGCTCCTCGCGGGGGACTTCGGCCGAGTTTCTAACGATGGTAAACATGCAAACGCTTCTGCCTTACTCAGCGTTGGGAAGTTAATCTCAACTTTCTGGCTCTCGGGTTAAAATTTGAACACCCAAGAAATATTCATTTTGGCTGATTGTACGCATTAGGCATTCGAGCGAGAAGCAATCGAGGACCACTTAGGAAGGAAACAGTACCCGCTACACGCTCAGGGGGCCGTACTGTATATAAGCTAGAGGCGGCTTCATTTTGACGACAAGATCAAAGGATTAAAGAAAATCAAAGCGAGCAGTTAACCTCTCGTGGCATTTCTGACGCCGCAAGCATGTTGCAGTGTCGCAGGAAGCGGCAAGCGGGTCAAGGCAGCCGTCCTGCCGCTACCATGCGATTGAACAGGATGTTGGGTGAGAGCCAGACGACGAGATCGTCGAACTCGCCGCCGGCCGCGGCGGTGTTGTCCGTAATTGGCCGTGTGATGAAGTCGGTCGGCCCTGCGTCATTGGCGCTTTCATCCTGATTGGTGGCGGAGCCGTTGCCGTAGGCAATGCCCGCGTCGTTCCTGCCCCAGTTGCGGCGTCCCTGCGAAAAAATGACGGCAGGGACGCACTGTCTGGCGGTACAGGCGTTGGTCTGACCGGCGAGATAAATGAGCGTGCCGCCCGCGTCGCGGGACAATACTTTGCGATTGGGGATGGCCACGAGCGTGAGCGCGTCGCTGGCGTAAACCGGCGTTACGCTGTAGCGGATGATTTTGTCCCATGCGTCGAGCTTGGCTACGCCCAGCGTCGCCCAGGGGATGAAGCCGAAGCAGGCGGCATCGCTGGCGCAAGGCGTGGGGTTCTCGGCGCCGTCGGTCGCCGAGGTGGCCGGACGCGGCAGGCGGCCATGCGCGGCAGCGAAGCCGAGCAGGGCTTCGCGTATCTCCGTGAGGATGCGCTGAGTGTCTTGCGTGCGCCGGATGTCATCCTGCGCGGCGAGCGGCAGCATCATGCCGCCGATCAGCAGGGCGACGATGAGCAAGACCACGGCCAGTTCGGTGAGGGTGAAGCCGGTCAGTTGTTTTTTCATTGCGGCCAACTCGCCGAGAAATTGCTGATGATGACCTGCTGGCCCTGCGCTTGCTGCGCGCTGGTGAAGCCGAGGCGAAGCGGCTTCATGCCTTGCCGGTAGCATCGGTTATCGGCCCCGCAGGATTGATTTTCGGGACAGCTGTTGCCGCAGGCTTGCCCTGCGACATCGGGGATGGCCGCGGTATCGGTGAGCGTGGGGCCGGTGTTCGGGTAGAGCGCGGACATCGGCCGCGTCGTGTTCTGCAAGGCGGCGATCAACGAGGTGGTGGTGGCGCTATCACGCCTGATCCACACTGAAGTGGTCAGCGTGGTAGCGCCAAGTCCGGCAGTTGCCGGATCGGGGTTGCGCGTCGGCACAACTTCGATGCGGACGTGATACAGATAGCTGTCGGGCACGCCATCGTTGTTCGCATCTTCCTTGCTGCGGTAGTCGATGAAGGCGATGCCCGTCGGCGTTGTTCTGTCGGGATTTCGCGGATCGGCGGGCGGCGTACCGACGCCGTGCGCGTTGTCGTCGTAATCGAGCGAGCGATCTCCCCAATAGACGATGGCCGAATGGCTGTTGTAGCCCGCCGTACCACCGCAACTGCTGATGCCGCAAGGGTCGTTGCGGCCCGAATCGGGGCTGTTGCTGATGAGGCCGGTATCACGCGCCAGATCGAATTCGATGCCGATTTTGGGCCAGGCCAGCGGCGCGGTAACACCATTGGTTCCTGAGTAACCGAGATGCGAGCCTGCGGCGCCGCAGACCTGCGCGGTGTTGCGCTCGCCGTCGATGGCCGCGAAAACGAAACCGCTATTACCAACGCTATCGCCCGCATTGCCGGAAACGCCCATGAAGCGGAAAGCGAAATAAGCGCGGAAGCCTTTGCCGCGGCCGTCTGCCTCGGGCGTCCATGCGCAGCCGAACAGGCTGCTGGCGGGAATGCCGTTGCCGGTTGTGGCGTCTGCGGAGCCGAGCGTGAGTGTGCGCGAACTTGCGTCGTAGTTCGCCAGCGGGCTGTAGCCTAGGTCAACCGGATTCGGCGAGTCGACTGTCGTCAATGTTGGCGTCGCCGGAATGCAGCGGACGATATCCTGCCCGGCGGTTTGCGCCGACGAAACCGTGGTCAGCAGGCTTGGCCCCGCAAAGGCGTTACCAGCGCCGGTGAAGCTGGCGAGATTGACGCCTTCGAGATAATTTTCCGGATTGGCCCGCTCGGCAGGCGTGGCCCGCGACTGCTCCGCGCCGCGCTGTCCGGCGAAAATGAGGACGCCATTACAGGTTTGGGGAACGCCATCGACGTCGACATTGAAGCTGCCCGCGTTTGCCGTGGCGACAAAAAACATGTCTTGCCAGTGGGCAAAGTAAGCGGCCGGAATGCTGTTGTAGCAGGCATCATCGGGAATGCGCCCCGCGCTTTTTCCGGCGGGCGCGGCATAGCCCGCGATTGGTTCGGGAGTGAAACCTCCGGCAGCAAGCCGGTCGCGCAGGCAGGCGGTCATGCGATCCAGCATGGCATTGATGTCGAAACGGAAGTTGGCGTTTTTGCGGATGGCGGCAAAAAGCGCGTCGGCGCTCAGGGTCAGCGCACGGTCATTGGCAACCAGCGAACAATCGCTGCCGGACGGACAGACGTTGGGCCAGAGTGTGTTGTCGGCGCGGCGATAAATAATGCCCTGCGTTGTCATCTGTTTCGCATTGTTCTGGGTATCGCCCGAAGCGTTGTTGATCGCGCTGCTGAAATAATTGGTCATGCCGTCCAACGCGTCCGCCGTGTCAGGATCCAGATAATTGGCGGCGTCGTAATTGCCGCCGCATTCGGCAACATCGTCGTTGCCCAACGCGCCGCGGTTCTGTCCGGGCAGCGGCGGCCCCGGCGAAAAGAGGATGGCAACGGGCCGCTCATGCGCCGACGCGGCAATAGCGGCAAGATGGGCAGTGCCGTTGGCGGCGACAACTTCAAGTTGTCCAAGCGTATCCCAGTTCATCGGGCTGACCGGCTGAGTGCGCTTGTGGCTGCCGGAAACCGCGTACCAGAGGCATTCGCCATGCCCGTCCCGCAGCGGCCCCGTGCCCAAGGCACGCCACGGGAAGCGGCCAATGACAGTGACATTCGTCCGGTTACCGGCAAAATTGGCGGCATCGCAACCTTCCAGCGCGGCCAGCGCAGTGTTGCCGTTGAGGTGGCAGCTGGGGTCGATGTTGTTGTTGCGGGTGGAGCCAAGATCGGGCAGCGGCAGATAGCCGTAGACCGCGCTCTGGTCGATGGCGTCCCGATAACGGCTGGCGTAACCAAGCAGGGCGTTCTGCGCTTCGGCCAGCGCCGATTCAGTCTTGCGCTTGCGCCAGACTTCGAGCGCCTCCGGGCCGAGGAAGGTCCCCAGAAAAGCCAGCATGCCCACGGCCAGAAGAACCAGCAGGGCCATGAGCGTTACGCCCTTGCTGTGGCGGCGAAGATTCGGCCTGCTCACTTGGGCGCTTGTCGCGCAGGCTGGACCGTGATCCGGCCATCGCCGAGCGCGCTGGTTTTTTCGCGCGTGCCGCGCTGAAGGGATTCGCCGACTTTGAGCGTGGCAGGCGCTTCCTTGTCCGGCGCTACCGTGACCCGCGCGGGATGCGTTGGCGAGACGCGCGTGGCAATGCCCGTATCCGGCGCGTTCTCATGTTGCGGCCGCTGGTTAATCCAGACGGTCGTATGGCCGCTTGATCTGCGCACGACGCCGTTGACCGTAACACTGGGGTCGGCGAAGGCCGGCGCTTCCTGAACATCGGGTTGACGCTGATGTTCGAGAACGGCGCGGCGTTCCGGCGTCAGGAACAGCCGCCCCAACGGTTCTGCCCCAGCGTTGCTGGCGGCCAGCAAGACGATGCTGCCGATCACGATACGTCTCATTGCCGCTTCTCCCGCACGGTGATCCAGTCGATGGCGCAACTGGCCTGCAACTGCGCGGCCATCCTGTCTTCCTGCGCATCTTCCTGCGCTTGCGCGGAACGTTCAATCGAACAGTCCCGCGCCAGCAGATGAGCATGTACCGCGCCCTGCAAGTCGGCGAGGAAGCCGAGCAGATCGTCTTCGTGAAGCAGCGGCATGTTGAGACTCATGGCGCTGACCATAAACTCGTAATCACCGGTGACCGCGCCCAAGGATTTTTGCGGCGCGATTTCGTATTGAAACTCGAACAGGCGGCGCGTTGCCTTGATTTTTTCGATTTGCTCTACCCAGTTGAGCCGCTCTTCCGGGCCGATGATGCCGCGTGTCCGCAACTGCTGGAAAAGCGCAATTTTGCCGCGCAGCTCGCGTTCTTCATCAAGCATCCGGCTCGAGCGCGCGCGGATATCACGCGCCTGCATGGTCAGTTGCGTTTGTTCGGCTTGCGCCTGATGGACTCTGTTGCGGGCTGTTGCCGTCATGATGGCGGCGAGCGAAATCGCGGCGGCGAGAAACAGCAGTCCCCAACGAATCCGAATGAAATCACTGACTGAAAAGTTCATAGCTTCTGCGCCACTTTGAGCGCGAAAACGGGCGGCTCAAGCAAGCCGCCGGTGTCCGTGTTGCGGATGGCTTTCCCCGACTTGGCCTCAAAGGGCAGGCTGACGATCTGCACCTGCATGTTCGGCGCGCGCAGCTTTTCGGCAAAGCCGTTGATGGTCTCGGTCTGGTTTTTGTGGTCGTCGGCCAGGGCAAACGGCAGCCGCCCATGAATGAGCGCGATTGCGTAGCCGCTGCCGTCGACAGCGGGCTGGCTGGCGTCCATCGTCGTGCCGCGCATTTCGCCGGGGCTGTTGGCAAGCCACCAATCGAGTTTGTCGATGTCGACTGCTGGCGATTGATCGAGCGCGCGGCTGATGACTTGGAACATCGGCGCGGGGCCGGGACTGCGCCGTTCCAATATCAGGTAGCGGTCAGTCAGTACACGCAAATCCTCATGGCGGATGTCGACCGGCGGGAGGCTTCGCAGCATGGCTTCGTAATGGCGCTGACCGAGTGAGATTTCCGATTGGAGCAGGCTGTTGGCGTTGGCAAGTCCGGCGTAACGCTGCATCTCGAGGCCGGTATACAAAAGGCTGAGGACGAGAATGATTCCGGCGGCCAGGTTCAGGCCGAGACGGGTTTGCCAAAGGCGGAATTGACGCCGCTCGATGGGCGGAGCGAACTGCGCCGCCGGTGCTTTGCGGGCCAGCAGGCGCAGAAGCAGCGCGTCAGCGCGTGAGTCTGCCGGAGCCGTTTTGAGGCCATGCGCGGCAGACTCGGTCAGCAAATCGACCATCTGCACTGTGCGTTCTGGCGTACTCGCGCAGTGTTCGCCAATACTGCTGAACTCGCCGGGATGCGCCAGTATCAGCGTTACCAGCGGCTGACCGCGGGCGATCATGCGCTGTCCGGCAAGGTATTGGCAAATCTTGCGGGTTTCCGTGTCACACGCGGTTGCGGTATTGACGGGCAGGCGGGTATCCATCGGCGTCAGGCGCGAGAAACGCAACTGTCCGCCATCGAAGAAGCTCTGGCGCAGACCGGCGCGGGTGATGGTGATGAGCAGCGCCGGTTGCGTTTTGCCGATGAATTTCGCGGCGAGCATGGGCAGGAGGAAGGGGACCGAATACACGCCGGTCAACCGCGCCTGGGCATTGCGCAGGGCTTGCAGCCAGGGCGCGAACTGCGCGTCGCCGGTCAAACCGGCGAACAGAAACTTCTCGTCGCGGCGACCGGAACGCGCGCGTCCCAGCGATTGCGCCAGCGCCAGCGGAGCGCCGTGGCAGTGCTGCGCCAGCTTGCGTTTGAGCATTTCGGCGCGGTCGCGGCCACGGACATGGGGCAGTTCTTCGATTTGAAAACTTTCATCGGCGACATCGGCTAGCAGATAGAACAGGCTGGTGTTGCGCCCCTTCAGGTATGCGTCGAAGTCCGGCAGGCCGTCGGCGCTGAAATCGGCCTCGGCGTGGAGAGCGCCGCCCTGCCATCGGTAAGCCCTCAGGCCAAGCGAGTCGAGAAAGAGCAGACGGCGGACAGGCACGTTATATCCTGAGTTTGGTGATGGTGTCGTAAATCGGGCCGAGTACCGACAGCATGACCCAGCCCAGCACCAGACCGAGTATGACGGTCAGTACCGGCTCGATCAGCGCCTGTAAACGGCTGACCGACTCGCGGACATCGCGGCTGTAAAAATAGCTGACGTTGGTCAGAGCCGCGTCCAGCGCGCCGGTGTTCTCGCCGACGCGCAACATGCGCAGCACCAGCGGCGGAAACAAATCGACATCCTGAAAAGCAGCCGTGATGCTCCGGCCTTCGGCGATCATTGCGCTGACGCGCTCCAGCCCATGCTTGACGACTTGATTGCCGACGATGCCCTGAGTGGCGCGCAGCGAATCCAGAATTGAAATACCGGCTGCGTACATCATGGCGAAGACGCCCGCGAAGCGCCACAGAATGAGCTTGCGCAGGATGCCGCCCACCACCGGCAGGCGCAGCTTGAAGGCATCGAACCGGTAGCGGACGGCGGGACTGACGCGCACCAGCAAGGCCAGCCCGGCTACTACCGCGACCGGCAGGCCGAATACCAGATACCAGTAATTGACGACGGTGTCCGAGGTTGCGATCAGCATTTTCGTATGCAGCGGCAACTCGTGGCCCATGCCCTTGATGAAGCCGGTCATTTTGGGCACCAGATACAGGAGCATGAAAACCGTGACAGCCAATACCACAGCGCCCAGAAAGGCGGGATACATCACCAGCCTTTTGGTCTGAGCCGCCAGCTCGTCCTGCCATTTGAGCGATTCGACCAGATTGGCGAGTACCTCTTGCAGCTTTCCGGCACTCTCGCCCGCCGCGACCAGACTGACGAACACAGGGTCGAAAATGCGCGATTGCCCGGCCATGGCCTGCGACAAGGTGTGGCCGCCTTCAATGCTTTCGATCATGCTGGCGATGACGGCGCGGAACTGCGGGTTTTCCAGACTGTCGCGCAAATCGGTCAAGCCGTCGAGAATCGAAACACCGGCCTTGGTTAACTGTTCAAGATGGAAGCAAAAATTGATGAGGTCGCGGCGGCTGGCCTTCCGGCTGATGAACATGCCGCTTTGCTTGACCGGATTACCGCGGATGAAATCAAGCTCCATGCGCTTCAGGCGCAGTTCGAGATCAACCGGGTTGATCGCGTCGAGGCGGCCAAGCACAATGCGCCCGCCGGCATTCATGGCCTTGTAGGCGTACAGGGCCATTACATCCGCTCCGTCAGATCGACGACCCGCGCGACTTCTTCGAGCGATGTCGAACCGTCGAGAACGCGCCGCAGGCCGTCCTCGGCC